>NZ_JBXASU010000001.1:0-84251 GCF_058809705.1 Cupriavidus sp. MPR-AND1C
CGCCTGTGGCGCGACGCCAAGCTCTACGAGATCGGCGCCGGCACCTCGGAAATCCGCCGCATGCTGATCGGGCGCGAGCTGTTCTCGCAAACCATGTGATGCCGGCGCGGCACGCGGCCGGGCGCGGCGCCGCAAGGCGGCAGCGCCAGCCTGACTGCCCTGCCGCTCGCGCCGAATCGACCGAAAGAGCACTCGCCCGGCCGCCGAACCAATTTACAATCTCCGGAAACCACCTCCAGCCTTAGCCACCGGTCTGCGACATGTCCCACTTCCCCAAGCTGCTGTCCTCGCAGATCGCCTACGACGTGGCCCGGACCATGCTGGACGGGTTTGACAAGCATTACCGGCTGTTCCGCGAAGCCGGCCACCTGGCCAAGCTGAAGTTCGAAGCGGCCGACTGGCCCGGACTGCAGCAACTGCAGCGCGACCGCATCGACTTCTACAACGAGCGGGTGCGCGAAGCCAGCGTGATCCTGGAAGACGAATACGACGCGGAAAATATCGAGGATGAGATCTGGCAGCAGATCAAGCTGCACTACATCGGGCTGCTGACCAACCATCACCAGCCCGAACTGGCCGAGACGTTCTTCAACTCGGTGTGCACGCGCATCCTGCACCGTTCGTACTTCAACAACGATTTCATCTTCGTGCGCCCGGCCATCTCGACCGAATACATCGAGAACGAAGAGTCGCCCACCCGGCCGACCTTTCGTGCCTACTATCCGGGCAGCCGCAAGGGCATGGCGGCATGCTTCGAACGCATCGTCCATAACTTCCAGCTCGAGCGGCCGTTTGACGATCTCACGCGCGATATCGGCTATGTGGTGCGCGCCGTCACCGAGTATTTCGGTGACTTCCGCATTGCGCCAAATTTCCAGATCCATGTGCTGTCGTCGCTGTTCTTTCGCAACAAGTCGGCCTTCATCATCGGCCGTATCCTGAATGCGGACCGCACCTTCCCGCTGGCGATTCCCATCGTGCACACGCCCGATGGCAAGCTGTCGCTCGATACGGTGCTGCTCAAGAAGGTGCAACTGCTGATCCTGTTCTCCTTCACGCACTCGTACTTCATGGTCGACATGGAGATCCCGTCGGCATACGTGACCTTCCTGCGCGACATCATGCCGCGCAAGCCGCGCGCGGAGATCTACACTTCGCTGGGCTTGCAGAAGCAGGGCAAGAACCTGTTCTACCGGGACTTCCTGCATCACCTGCAGCATTCATCGGACAATTTCATCAGCGCCCCCGGCATCAAGGGCCTGGTGATGCTGGTGTTCACGCTGCCGTCGTACCCATACGTGTTCAAGGTGATCAAGGACTATTACCCGGCGCCCAAGGAGACCACGCGCGAGCTGATCAAGTCGAAGTACCAGCTGGTCAAGCAGCACGACCGTGTCGGGCGCATGGCCGATACGCTGGAGTACTCCGACGTGGCCTTTCCGCTGTCGCGCTTCGACGATGCGCTGGTGCGCGAGCTGGAGCTGCATGCGCCGTCGATGATCGAATACCAGCGCGGCAAGGATGGCGGAGAGGAAATTGTCGTGCGCCACGTGTATATTGAGCGCCGCATGACGCCGCTGAACATCTGGCTGCAGGAAGGCTCGGATGCGCAGGTCGAGCACGGCATCGTCGAGTACGGCAACGCCATCAAGGAGCTGATCGCCGCCAATATCTTTCCCGGCGACATGCTCTACAAGAACTTCGGCGTGACGCGCCATGGGCGCGTGGTGTTCTACGACTACGACGAGATCGAGTACATGACGGACACCAACGTCCGCCACGTGCCGCAGCCGCGCAATGAGGAGGAGGAGCTTTCGGGCGAGGTCTGGTACAGCGTCGGGCGGCACGACATCTTCCCCGAGACCTATCGCACCTTCTTGCTCGGCGACGCGCGCGTGCGTGCCGCCTTCCTGCGGCACCATGCGGATTTTTTCGACCCTGCCATGTGGCAGGCTCACAAGGACCGGCTGCTGGCCGGGCAAATCCATGATTTCTATGCCTATGATGTTTCTGAACGTTTTATCCATCGCTATGCCGCCGGCAGCGGCGACGCCGAAGCGCGTGCGCACGGCAACGATCCTGTTCCCGCAAGGAGAGTCGCATGAGTGACGCCATCGCCCAGCTTTTCCGCAACAACCGCGAGTGGGTGGACCGCGTCAACGCGGAAGACCCGAGCTTCTTCATGCGCCTGGCCAACCAGCAGGCGCCCGAGTACCTTTGGATCGGCTGCTCGGATTCGCGCGTGCCGGCCAACCAGATCCTCGGGCTGGCACCGGGTGAGGTGTTCGTCCACCGCAATATCGCCAACGTCATCGCCCATAGCGACCTCAACGCGCTGGCCGTGATCCAGTTCGCGGTGGAAGTGCTCAAGGTGCGCCACATCACCGTGGTGGGCCACTATGGCTGCGGCGGTGTCAAGGTCGCGCTCAAGCGCCAGCGCATCGGCCTGGCCGACAACTGGCTGCGCCACGTGCGCGACGTGGCCGACAAGCACGGCGCCTACCTTGGCACCATCACCCGCGAGGAAGACGCGCATACGCGCCTGTGCGAGCTCAACGTGATCGAGCAGGTCAGCAACGTGTGCCAGACCACGGTGCTGCAGGACGCGTGGGACCGCGGGCAGCCGGTCACGGTGCATGGCTGGGTCTACGGCGTGTCCGACGGCCTGCTGCGCGACCTGGGCATGGCCGCCAGCAGCAACGACGAACTGCACGCGCAGCTTGAGGCCGCCTATCGCCAGTTCGGCGATCCGCCGCAAGCGTCGATCCGCTAAGCATCGGTCATCCGTCGTCGGCAAGTACATAAAGATTTCCGCAAAGAGCCATCAATCGCCGCCAGCCAGCGCCCCAATCATTGGAGACACCCCATGCATGATCCAGTAGTCATCGTATCCGCCGCCCGCACCCCCATGGCGGCGTTCCAGAGCGAATTCGCCACGCTGACGGCGCCGCAGCTTGGCGCCACCGCCATCCGCGCGGCGGTCGAGCGCGCGGGCCTCGCGCCGGAGCAGATCGAGGAAGTGGTGTTCGGCTGCGTGCTGCCCGCGGGCCTGGGCCAGGCGCCCGCCCGGCAGGCCGCGCTGGGCGCTGGCCTGCCGCTTGGCGTGGCTTGCACCACCGTCAACAAGATGTGCGGCTCCGGCATGCGCGCCGCCATGAACGTGCATGACGCGCTGATCGCGGGCGCGTTCGAGATCGGCATCGCCGGCGGCATGGAGAGCATGACCAATGCGCCGTACCTGGTGCCCAAGGGCCGCGGCGGCTACCGCATCGGCCACGGCATGATCTTCGACCACATGATGCTGGACGGTCTGGAAGACGCCTACATCAAGGACGAAAAAGGCGGAGGCCGCTCGATGGGTACTTTTGGCGAGGACTGCGCGGCCAAGTACAGCTTTACCCGCGAGGCGCAGGACGCGTTCGCCATGGAAAGCGTGCGGCGCGCCCAGCAGGCCACCGAGCGCGGCGACTTCCGCTGGGAGATCGCGCCGGTGACGGTGCCGGGGCGCGGTGGCGACACAGTCATCGACACCGACGAAGGCCCGCGCCGCATCAAGGTCGACAAGATCCCATCGCTCAAGCCCGCCTTTGCCAAGGACGGCACCATCACCGCCGCCTCGTCGTCGTCGATCAACGACGGCGCCGCCGCGCTGGTGATGATGCGCGAATCCACCGCCAGGCGGCTCGGCCTGGAACCGCTGGCCCGCCTGCTCGGCCACACCACGCATGCGCAGGCGCCCGGCTGGTTCACCACCGCGCCGGTGGAAGCAATGAACAAGCTCTACCGCAAGCTCGGCTGGACTACCGACAGCGTCGACCTGTTCGAGATCAACGAAGCGTTCGCCGTGGTGCCGATGGCCGCCATGCACGACCTCAGGATCCCGCGCGACAAGGTCAACATCCACGGCGGCGCCTGCGCGCTGGGCCACCCCATCGGCGCCTCGGGCGCGCGCATCATGGCCACGCTGATCGGCGCGCTGCGCAAGACCGGCGGCAAGCGCGGCGTGGCCAGCCTGTGCATCGGCGGCGGCGAAGCCACCGCAGTGGGGCTGGAGATCGTCTGAACCCGCGGCATTGACCGCAACAGAGCGGCTGCCGCCCCCGCGCGGCAGCCAGGCCGCAATCAATATGGAAGAAGGAGTACCGTCTTGCCAACCGCTCTCATCCTTGGTGCCTCGCGTGGCATCGGTCTCGAATTTGTGCGCCAGTACCGTGCCGATGGTTGGCGGGTGCTGGCCGTCGCGCGCAGCGATGATGGCATCAAGGCCATCGAAGCGCTTGGCGCGCAGGCGTTGCGCGCCGACCTGACCGACGCCGGCCAGGTCGCCGGGCTGGGTTGGAAGCTGGACGGCGAGTCCATCGACGTAGCGATCTACAACGCCGGCGTGATCGGCCCGCGCACCGAAGGCGCGCAGCCGGTCACCCGCGAGGACTTCGACAAGGTGATGCACGTCAATGTGCTGGGGCCGATGATGGCGCTGCCGTTGCTGCTGCCGCTGGTCGAGGCCGGGCGCTCGGGCAAGGGCGGCGTGCTGGCGGTGCTGGCCTCGCGCATGGGCAGCATCGGCACCATGGACAGCAACCGCAGCTGGCTCTACCGGGTCAGCAAGGCCGCGGCCAACGCGGCGCTCAAGGCCGCCTCGCTCGACGCGCGCCACGCGACCTGCCTGGCCTTCCACCCGGGCTGGGTGCAGACCGAGATGGGCGGCAAGGAAGCCGACCTCACGCCGCAGCAAAGCGTATCCGGCATGCGCGGCGTGATCGCCGGCGCGACGCGCCAGGATAACGGCGGCTTTCGCAACTATGATGGCAGCGTGATCCCGTGGTGAGCACGGCGTTCGTTGTTCCCGACTCCGCTAACACCTTGGTGAATTGACATGCTGCTCACGCCAGAACAGGAAATGATCCGCGACGCCGTGCGCCAGTTCGCGCAGCAGGAGATCGCGCCGCACGCCGCCGCGTGGGATCGCGACAAGACCTTCCCGCAGGCGGTGCACCGCGAGCTGGCCGCGCTCGGCGCCTACGGCGTGGCCGTGCCCGAGCAATACGGCGGCGCCGGGCTCGACTATCTCTCGCTGGCGCTGATCCTGGAAGAAATCGCTGCCGGCGACGGCGGCACCTCGACCGTCATCAGCGTCAACAATTGCCCGGTGTGCAGCATGTTGATGGCTTTTGCCAGCGAGGCGCAGAAGCAGCAGTGGCTGGTGCCTCTCGCGCGCGGCGAGATGCTCGGCGCTTTCTGCCTGACCGAGCCGCACGTGGGCTCGGATGCCGCCGCGCTGCGCACCAGCGCGGTGAGGGACGGCGACGATTACGTGCTCAACGGCGTCAAGCAATTCATCACCAGCGGCAAGAACGCCGACGTGGCCATCGTGCTCGCGGTCACCGACAAGGCGGCGGGCAAGCGCGGCATCAGCGCCTTCCTGGTGCCCACCGCCACGCCCGGCTACATCGTCGCGCGGCTGGAGGAAAAACTCGGCCAGCATTCGTCGGACACCGCGCAGATCCTGTTCGAGGATTGCCGCGTGCCGGCAGCCAATATGCTGGGCGAGGAGGGCGCCGGCTACAAGATGGCGCTGTCCGGCCTGGAAGGCGGACGCATCGGCATCGCCTCGCAGAGCATCGGCATGGCGCGCGCGGCGTTCGACGCGGCGCTGGCGTATGCCAAGGAGCGCGAGAGCTTCGGCCAGCCGCTGTTCGCGCACCAGGCCGTGCAGTTCCGCCTGGCCGACATGGCGACCAAGATCGAGGTGGCGCGGCAGATGGTGTGGCATGCCGCGTCGCTCAAGGATGCGGGGCGGCCTTGCCTGAAGGAGGCCGCCATGGCCAAGCTGTATGCCAGCGAGATGGCCGAGGAGGTCTGCTCGGCCGCCATCCAGGTCTTTGGGGGCTACGGCTATGTCAGCGACTTCCCCGTCGAGCGCATCTACCGGGATGTGCGCGTCTGCCAGATCTACGAGGGCACCAGCGACATCCAGAAGATACTGATCGCTCGGGCGCTGGCCTGAGGGCGGCTCGCGCGCAGCACGGAACCAACCTGTTGGCGCATCATCGAATCACCGAAGCACTGAACCCAATCGGCCAGACGCCAGAAGCCAAACGGCCAGAAGCCAGGAGCCCCCAGACAATGACTGCCGCCATCGATTTCTACTTCGATTTTTCCTCGCCCTACGGCTACTTCGCCAGCACGCGCATCGACGAGCTGGCGCAGAAGTACGGGCGCATCGTCGCCTGGCATCCGATCCTGCTCGGCGTGGTGTTCAAGACCACCGGCAGTTCTCCACTGCCGCAGGTGCCGCTCAAGGGCGACTATTCCTGGCGCGATTTCGAGCGTACCGCGCGCTTCCACAATATCGAGTACAAGCGTCCGACGCACTTCCCGCTGCCCACCACGCAGGCCGCCCGCGCCGTGCTGTGGCTGCAGAACCATCACGGCGACGATATCGCCACCGCGTTTGCCAAGTCGGTCTATCGCGCCCTGTTCGTGGATGACATCAACATCGCCGAGCCGGCCGAGCTGGTGAAGCTGGCCGAGCCGCTCGGCATCGACGCGCATGCCATGGATGCCGGCGCCAGCGGCTTCCAGATCAAGGACCAGCTCAAGGCCGAGATCGACGTGGCCATGGCCAAGGGCGTGTTCGGCTCGCCCTTTGTGATCATCGACGGCGAGCCATTCTGGGGCTTCGACCGCTTCGACCAGATCGAGGCACACCTCAAGAGCAAGCGCCCGATGGCGCTGCGTGCCGTGCCGGGCATGGACAACAACACAAACAACACAAGCAGCACGGATAACAGCACAGAGAGCAGCAAGGAAAAGAAACCCGCATGAATGCCAGCATCAAGCCGATCGGCCATCCCCGCTTCGACTGCGTGATTTTCGATTGCGACGGCGTGCTCGTCGACAGCGAGCCCATCGTCAACCGCGTGCTCAACGAGATGCTCAACGAACTTGGCATCCGTATCTCGATCGAGGAATCCACCAAGTGGTTTCTCGGCCGCGCGGTGCGCGAAGAGCTCGACAACATCGCCAGCCGGCGCGGCGCGCCGCTGCCGGAAAACTGGCTGTCGGAATGGTTCGTGCGTCGCAACGCAGTCCTCGAGGCGGAAGTGCAGGCGGTGGCGCATGTGCGTGAGGCGGTGCGCGCGATCGTTGCGGCTGGCTTGCCGGTCTGCGTGGCCTCGGGCGCGGATCGCATCAAGGTCAAGCTGCAACTGACGCGCACCGGCCTGGTGGCGCTGTTCCAGCAGGACGAGCGCGAGCATATCTTCTCGTCGACCGAGGTCGAGCGCAGCAAGCCGGCGCCCGACGTGTACCTGCTGGCGGCGCGCACCATGGATGTGGAGCCGGAGCGCTGCGTGGTGATCGAGGATAGTCCCACGGGCGTGACCGCAGGCGTTGCCGCGGGCATGACGGTGCTCGGCTACGCTGCGCGCAACGCGGCGCAATCGCTGCTGGCAGCCGGCGCAGTCACCACCTTCACCGATATGCGCGAGCTGCCGGGGCTGATCGGGTGAAGGCGCGCGCGTCAGGCGCCGGCACCGGCGGCTGCCCATGCGGCGGGGGCGACTACGCCACCTGCTGCGGGCGCTTTCATCGCGGCGAGGCGCTGCCGGTCAACGCCGAGCAATTGATGCGCTCGCGCTATAGCGCCTATGTGCTCGGCGACGTGGACTGGCTGCGCCATACCTGGCATCCATCTACCTGCCCGGACGACCTTGCCGCGGACACGGACACGCGCTGGCTCGGGCTCGCGGTCAAGGCGCATGCGCAGCAGGATGAGGCGCATGCCCAGGTGGAGTTCGTGGCGCGCTACAAGGTGGGCGGGCGCGCCTGGCGGCTGCACGAGCGCAGCCGCTTTGTACGTGAGCCGCGCTGCGCTGGCGAGGCGCCGCGCTGGCTTTATGTCGATGGCGAAATGCTGGGGGAGACACCATGACGGAATCGATGGCTGCTGCGGCGCGGGATACGGAGTACCTGCTGTATGGCTTCGCGCAATCCGGCAACACCTACAAGGTGGCATTGCTGCTGGAAACCGTCGGCGTGCAGCGTGGGCGCAAGCTGTGGACGCCGCGCTTCGTCGACTACTTCAACGGCGAGACGCACACGCCCGAGTACCGCGCCATCAACGAAATGGGCGAGGCGCCGGTGCTGGAGTTCGATGGACGGCGGTTGTCGCAATCGGGCGCCATCCTGGACCTGCTTGCGCAGCGCCTCGACATCTACGGGCCCGCCAGCGAGGCCGAACGCACCGAGGTCTTGCGCTGGCTGCTGTTCGATAACCACAAGTTCACGTCATACACCGCAACCTACCGCTTCCTGCGCACCTTCACCAAAGCGCCGGACCCGGCAGTGCTGCAGTTCCTGAGGCAGCGCTGCGAGGGCGCGTGGAGCGTGCTCAACACGCATTTGTCCGGGCGGGCCTACGTGCTGGGCGAGCGCCTGACCATCGCGGATTTTTCGCTGGCCGGCTACGTGTTCTACGACGACGAGATCGGCGTGCACTGGCGCAAGGAGTATCCGCAACTCCATGCCTGGACCGAGCGGCTGCGTGCGCTGCCGGGCTGGCGCCATCCGTACGACCTGCTGCCGGGGCATCCGTTGCCCAGGCGCACGGCCTGAGGCGGCGGGCAGCAGGGAGGCGGCGCCTCGCGCGGCAGGGGCAACCAAGGAGCAGGCAGATCATGAGGTGGACGCAACGACTGGCCCTGGCCCTGCTGCTGACCCTGCCATTCACCGGGGCAATGGCGCGGGCGCCATCCGCGAATCAGGCCACGCAGGCACCAGAGACGACGATCGCCGCCATCGTCTCCGGATCGTCGGAGCAGGTCGCCATGGTTCCCAAGCCCGGCGTCATGTTCTCGCTGGAGCTGGAAACCACCATCTTCAAGCCACCCGGCGACGGCCCGTTTGCGCTGGTCGTGATCAATCACGGCAAGGCGCTGGGCAAGCCAGCCTTCCAGTCGCGCGCACGCTACCTCGCGCAGAGCGCGGAATTCGTCAAGCGCGGCTACGTTGTGGCGCTGCCGATGCGCCAGGGCTTTTCCAAATCCGGCGGCGCCTATATCGGCGGCGGCTGCAATGTCGAGAGCAACGGCCTGGTGCAGGCCGAAGACGTGGTGGCCACGCTCGAATACATGATCAAGCAGCCCTATGTGGACAAATCGCGCATCGTGGTGATCGGCCAGTCGCATGGCGGGTTGACCACCATGGCATTCAGCACCATCGCCTATCCGGGCGTGCTGGGCGTGATCAATTTTGCCGGCGGCCTGCGCGACGAGTCTTGCAGCCGCTGGGAATTCAACCTGGTGGACGCGTTCGGCGACTACGGCAAAAAGGCGCGCTATCCCTCGCTGTGGCTGTACGGCGATAACGACAGCTACTGGCCGCAGCCCCTGCCGGCAAAGTTCTTCGAGGCCTATACCGCGCAGGCGCATGGCCCTGCCGCTAACGCCCGCATGGTGGAATACGGCACATTCGCGGGCGACTCCCATACGCTGTTCGGCGCCCGCGCGGGCGTGCCGATCTGGCTGCCGGAGGTGGGGCGGTTCTTCAAGGAGATCGGGCTTTCGTTCGATCCGCAGCCATGACGAGTGATTTTTTTAGATAGACGGATGGAATCGCGCGCCGCATCCAGTTGCGCAGGGTGGAGCCAGGCGCACGCAAGCGTCGGGATACAAGGCGGTTAGGTTCTTCTTCGTGCTTTGTCGTTCAACGTGTCGCCAACGTGTAAATTCGGCGCTGTTTGCCAATTCACCAGATAGCTCCCTACCATGACTCTCCCCAACCCGCACGCAAGTGCCGCCACGCCAGGCTTTGCCTGCCCGGGCCGGCCAGCGCGCGGTCAACAAAGGAGGGTTTCCTTGGAAGACCAGTCCAATTCCGCGTCCCTGGCGCCGAGCGCGCATCTTGCCCAGCCCACGCTCGGCGAGCGCAGCTTGCGCGCGGTATGGCATCCGTGCACGCCGCTGCGGCCCGATGCCGGCGAGCCGCCGCTGGCCATCGCGCGCGGCGAGGGCCCCTGGCTGCACGACACCGGCGGCCAGCGCTATTTCGACGCCACCAGCTCCTGGTGGGTCAATCTGTTTGGTCACGCCAACCCGGACATCAACGCCGCGCTGCGCGAGCAGCTCGACACGCTCGAGCACGTGATGCTGGCCGGCTGCACGCATGCGCCGGCGGTGGAGCTTGCCGAGCGCTTGTCGGCGCTGACCGGCGGCGCGCTCGGCCATGCGTTCTATGCCAGCGACGGCGCGTCCGCCGTGGAGATTGCGCTGAAGATGAGCTTCCACTACTGGCGCAACACCGGCCTGGGCGGCAAGCGCGAATTCGTCTGCCTGCGCCATGGCTACCACGGCGAGACCGTGGGTGCGCTGGCGGTGACTGACGTGGCGATCTTCCGCGATGCCTACGATCCGATGCTGATGAGCTCGCACGTGGTGATGTCGCCGGATGCGCGCCAGGCCGCGCCGGGCGAGAGCGCCGCGCAGGTTGCGCAGCGCGCGCTGGATGCGCTGGAGGCGCTGCTGCAGGCGCGCGGCGGCCAGATTGCAGCGCTCATCATCGAGCCGCTGGTGCAGTGCGCCGCGGGCATGGCCATGCATGATCCGCTCTACCTGGAAGGCGTGCGCGCGCTGTGCGACCGCTACCGCGTGCACCTGATCGCCGACGAGATTGCGGTGGGGTGCGGACGCACCGGCACGTTTTTCGCGTGGGAGCAGGCACGCGGCGCGGCGGAGCCCGGCGCACCGCTGCCGGCGCACCTGTGGCCGGATTTCCTGTGCTTGTCCAAGGGCATCAGCGGCGGCTACCTGCCGCTCTCGCTGGTGCTGTCGCGCAGCGCGATCCAGCAGGCCTTCGTGGCCGAGGCGCGCGACCCGGACCGCGCCCGCTGCTTCCTGCACTCGCATTCCTACACCGGCAACCCGCTGGCCTGCCGCGCCGCGCTGGCCACGCTCGACCTGTTCGCCAGGCAAGATGTGGTGGCGCAGAACCGCCAGCGCGCGCAGTGGCTCACGCAAGCCATGGCAGGGCTGGCGGCGGATGCCCGGCTGCATCACGTACGCCAGCGCGGCCTGATCTGGGCCGCCGACGTGCGCGAAGAATACGCAGCCGACGCGGGCGAGTTCGCCGCGCGCTTCCATCATGCCGCGCGCAAGCACGGCGTGCTGATCCGGCCGATTGGCCGCACGCTTTACATCATGCCCCCGTACGTGTTCGACGCGCAGCTTGCGCAATGGCTGGCAGGCCAGCTGCAAGCCACGCTCGACACGGTACTCGCCGGCATGGACCAGAACGACAGCGCTGGCAATGGTACCGGCGCACCCACGGAGATATGCGATGCTGCTTGAGCACTTGACCCTGGCCGCCGCCGAGCGCGACGAAAAGGCACTGACGCGGCGCCGCCGCACCGCGTACTCCGCCTGTGCGCCGCAGCAAGCCGTGAGCGATGCCTGCGGCGGCGAGATGCACTCGTTGCTGACGTTCTGCAGCAACGACTACCTGGGCCTGGCCAACCATCCCGCGCTGATCGCGGCCATGGCCGAGGGCGCGCGCCAGTTCGGCGCGGGTAGCGGGGCCTCCCACCTGGTGAGCGGCCATTCGCTGGCCCACCACCGGCTCGAAGGGGAGCTGGCGGCGTGGTTCGCGCCGAACATTCCGCACGCGGCCGCGCTCTACTTCAGCACCGGCTATATGGCCAACATGGCGGTGCTGACCGCGCTAGGCAGCGCCGATGCCACGCTCTTTTGCGAAGCGCTCAACCATGCCTCGCTGATCGACGGCGCGCGCCTGGCGCGCGCCGAGGTCCGCCGCTATGCGCATCGCAACATGGCCGAGCTCGAGGGCTTGCTGGTCGCCAGCACCAGCCCGCTCAAGCTGATCGTCACCGACAGCGTGTTCAGCATGGACGGCGACTTCGCGCCGCTGGCCGAGCTGCTGGCGCTGGCCGAGCGGCACGATGCCTGGATCATCCTGGATGACGCGCATGGCTTCGGCGTGCTGGGCGAGCAAGGCCACGGCGTGCTGGAGCACCTCGCGCTGACGTCGCCGCGCTTCATCTATATCGGCACGCTGGGCAAGGCCGCCGGCGTGGCGGGCGCGTTCGTGGCCGCGCACGAGACCATCATCGATCATCTCGTCAACACCGCGCGGCAGTACATCTACACCACGGCCTCGCCGCCGGCTGTGGCGCACGCCTTGTCCGCCAGCCTGGCGTTGATCGCCGGCGACGAAGGGCGGCAACGCCGCGCGCAGCTCGATAAGCTGATCCATACGCTGCGCAGCGGCCTGGCCGGCCTGACGCGGGCGGCTGGCTGGCGCCTGGGCGAGAGTTCGACGGCGATCCAGCCCGTGATCGTGGGCGACAACGTAGCGGCGCTGGCACTGTCCGCGGCGCTGGAGGCCGACGGCATCCGCGTTGGCGCGATCCGCCCGCCCACCGTGCCCGTTGGTACCGCGCGCCTGCGCATCACGCTGTCGGCCTCGCATACCGTGGCCGATGTCGAGCGCCTGCTGGCCAGCCTGGCCAGCGTGGTGCCGCGCAAGGAGGCGTCATGATCGCCTGTTTTGTCACGGGCACCGACACCGGCATCGGCAAGACGCACGCCAGCGTCACCTTGCTGCACGCGCTGCGCGCCGCCGGCCACCTGGCCGTTGGCATGAAGCCGGTGGCAAGCGGCAGCGAATGGCGCAACGACCATTGGCACAACGATGACGTGGCGCAACTGCGCGCCGCCAGCGCGGTGACCGTGCCGCAGGCGCAGACATGCCCGTTCTTGCTGCGCACGCCGGCTTCGCCACACCTGGCCGCGGCTATCGAGGGCGCGCGCATCACGCGCGAGCCGATCCGCGCCGCGTTTGCCGCGTTGCAGGCGCAGGCCGGCGCGGTGGTGGTGGAAGGCGTCGGCGGCTTTTGCGTGCCGCTGGACGGCGCGCCGCGCGACCAAGGCGGCTGGGACACGGCCGACCTCGCCGTGATGCTCGGCCTGCCGGTGGTGCTGGTGGTCGGCATCCGCCTGGGTTGCATCAGCCATGCGCTGCTCACAGCCGAAGCCGTGCGCGCGCGCGGCCTGCACCTGGCTGGCTGGATCGCCAACCGCATCGATCCCGGCATGCCGCTCGCCGACGAGAACATCGACACGCTGCGCGCGGCGCTGGGCGCGCCCTGGCTTGGCACGCTGCCGTGGCAGCTCGCGCCGGCCGAAGCCGCCAGCCAGCTCGCGCTGGCGCCGCTGCTTGCCGCTTGCCATGCCGCAGGCAATGGCATCGCCGCCTGAGCGCGCGCCGGACCAAGACTGAAAACACTGAACGAATTACCGGAACAGATAGCAAACATGACCGCAACCACTCACGCCGGCGAAACCGTCGCCACCATTTCCGCCGACACCCTGCGCCAGACCGCCCGCCGCTTTACCGAGCCCGCGCCCGCCACCAAGCCGGGCGACTGGACCGTTGCCGAGGTCGCCGCGCTGTACGCGCTGCCGTTCAACGATCTGCTGTTCCGCGCCCAGCAGGTGCACCGCGAGCATTTCGATGCCAACGCCGTGCAGCTCTCGACGCTGCTGTCGATCAAGACCGGCGGCTGCGAAGAGGATTGCGGCTATTGCCCGCAGAGCGCGCACCACGATGCCGGCGTCACCGCGGGCAAGCTGATGGCGCTCGACGAAGTGCTGGAAGCCGCGCGCGCCGCCAAGGCCAGCGGCGCTGGCCGCTTCTGCATGGGCGCCGCCTGGCGCAGCCCGAAGGACCGCCACCTTGAGCCGGTCATCGAAATGGTGAAAGAGGTCAAGGCCATGGGCCTGGAGACCTGCGTCACGCTAGGCATGCTGGAAGCCGAGCAGGCGCAGCGCCTGAAGGACGCGGGGCTGGACTACTACAACCACAACCTCGATACCTCGCCCGAGTTCTACGGCGAGATCATCGGCACCCGCACCTACCAGGACCGCCTGGACACCATCGGCCATGTGCGCGAGGCCGGTATCAACGTGTGCTGCGGCGGCATCGTCGGCATGGGCGAATCGCGCGAGGCGCGCGCCGGGCTGATCGCGCAGCTCGCCAACCTCGACCCGTATCCCGAGTCGGTGCCCATCAACAACCTGGTGGCGGTCAAGGGCACGCCGCTGGCCGACACCGCGCCGATCGACCCGTTCGAGTTCGTGCGCACCATCGCGGTGGCGCGCATCACCATGCCCAGCGCCATGGTGCGCCTGTCCGCCGGCCGCGAGACCATGGACGACGCGCTGCAGGCCCTGTGCTTCATGGCCGGTGCCAATTCCATCTTCTACGGCGAGCGCCTGCTGACCACCGCCAACCCCCAGGCCGATCGCGATCGGGCGCTGCTGGCGCGGCTGGATATCCGCACCGAGGGCTACGCAGGGTAAGCTGGCGCCAATGGCGGCGGCCACGGGCCCACGGTCAATGGCCGCCGTCCCCGCAACCACACTGGCTGCGGGCAGAGGTTCATCAGGGGAGGGCGCCATGTTCAACAAGATCCTGATCGCCAATCGCGGCGAAATCGCCTGCCGCGTGGCAGCCACCTGCCGCCGCCTCGGCATCCGCACGGTAGCCGTCTACTCCGACGCCGACGCCGACGCGCGCCACGTGGCGCTGTGCGACGAGGCCGTGCATATCGGCGGCGCGCCGGCGCGCGACAGCTACCTGCGCGGCGACCACATCATCGGGATGGCCAAGGCCACCGGCGCGCAGGCCATCCATCCCGGCTACGGCTTCCTCTCCGAGAACGATGGCTTTGCCGAGGCTTGCGCCGAAGCCGGCCTCATCTTCATCGGCCCGCCGGCATCCAGCATCCGCGCCATCGGCAGCAAGAGCGCGGCCAGCGCCAGCTTCGGCGACGACCGCGTGCTGGTCGAGAAGTACCTGACCCGCCCCCGCCACATTGAAATCCAGGTCTTTGCCGACACGCATGGCAACTGTGTCTACCTGTTCGAGCGCGACTGCTCCGTGCAGCGTCGCCACCAGAAGGTGCTGGAAGAAGCGCCGGCCCCCGGCACGAGCGAGGAACGCCGGCGCGCGATGGGCGAAGCCGCCGTGGCCGCCGCGTATTCGCCCTGGCAACATGCGGGCGCATGGCGGTTGAATGGCGGGGAGCGGTGCGCCCTGCGCTTCTCGGTAGGTGGCCCGGCAGGCAGCCACATCGCCGATGCGACGCTCGCCACCGATGCGCGCGGCAGCACGTTGTTCTTCGCCGACCAGGCAGCGCCGTTCCGGACACAGTGCGCGGCGGACGATATTCGTGTCGATCTCGGCACGCGGCGCGCCCGTGGGCAGGTCCGCGCGGAAGGTGATACCTTCCATGTATTCAGCGGCCACCGCCATGTGGCCCTCACCTGGATCGACCCGCTCGCGCATGCCGCCAAGGGCGGCAAGCTCACCGCGCCCATGCCCGGCAAGGTCATCGCGGTCATGGCCGAGGCCGGCAGCCGGGTCGCGCGCGGCGCGCCGTTGCTGGTGATGGAGGCCATGAAGATGGAGTACACCATCAGTGCGCCGGCCGACGGCGTGGTGGGCGAGGTGCTGTATGGCGTGGGCGAGCAGGTCGGCGAAGGCGCGCAATTGCTGTCCTTCGATGCCGGCAACGGCTGAGCCGCCCGTTCAGGCTGCTCCCGCTGCAAGAAAACCGCAGGCCGCGCCCATCCTCTGCGAAAATAGAAGAGAAAGAAGACCAGAGTGGAGATGAGATGAAGTTGCAGTTGTATGTACCGGATGGCCGTTACCAGCCCTGGATCGACGGCTTTGCCGAGGCCCTGCCCGAAGCGCAATGCCTGACCTGGGAAGACAGCAGGAACGAGCAGGTCGACTACGCCGTGGTGTGGCGCCCGCCGCTCGAGATGCTGCGCGGGCGCACCGACCTGAAAGCCGTGTTCAACCTGGGCGCCGGCGTCGACGGCATCCTGAGCCTGCGCGACACCGACCCGGATGCGCTGCCGGCCGGCGTGCCCATCGTGCGCCTGGACGATGCCGGCATGGCCGCGCAGATGATCGATTACGTGACACACGCGGTACTGCGCTATTTTCGCCGCCTGGACGAGTACGCGCTGGCCCAGCAGGCCGGCACCTGGCGTTTTCTCAAGCCGCATCGCCGCGCCGATTTCACCGTGGGCGTGATGGGCGTTGGCACGCTCGGCGCGCAGATCGCGCAGGCGCTGGCCGGCTTCGGCTTTCCGGTGCGCGGCTGGAGCCGCACGGCGCGCGATATCGAAGGGGTGCAGGGCTTTGCCGGCGAGGCTGGCCAGGCGCCGTTCCTGGATGGCCTGCGCGTGCTGGTCAACGTGCTGCCGCTCACGCCGGAAACCGAAAACATCCTGGATGCCGGCCTGCTGGGCAAGCTCGCCAAGGGGGCCTACCTGGTCAACGTGGCGCGCGGCCCGCACCTGGTCGAGCAAGACCTGCTGGCCGCCGTGCAGTCGGGCCAGGTCGCCGGCGCCACGCTCGACGTGTTCCGCACCGAGCCGCTGCCCGCCGGGCATCCGTTCTGGGCCGAGCCGCGCATCACCATCACGCCGCATATCGCGGCACTGACGCTGCGCGAAGACAGCGTCGCCCAGATCGCGGCCAAGATCCGCGCGCTGGGCGCGGGCCAGCCGATCGCCGGCGTGGTCGACCTGCAACGCGGCTATTGAGCAAGCCGGGCGCCGGGGCGGAACGAGCCGCCGGGAGCCCGGGCCCAATGTCCGCACATTAGTTGAATGGCGCGCGCGGCAAGACGCGCGCCCCGATACCAGACAGCGAGGAGACATCATGACCCTGCCACACTATGTAAAAGTCGTAGAAGTCGGCCCGCGCGACGGCCTGCAAAATGAGAAGGCCATGGTGCCGACCGAGGTCAAGGTGGACCTGATCAACCGCCTCAGCGACGCCGGCTTCGTCAATATCGAAGCCGCTTCCTTCGTCTCGCCCAAATGGGTGCCGCAGATGGCCGATGGCGCCGACGTGATGGCGCGCATCCAGCGCCGGCCGGGCACGCTGTACTCCGTGCTCACGCCCAATATGAAGGGCTTCGAGGGCGCGGTGGCCGCGTCCGCGGACGAGGTCGTGATCTTCGGCGCCGCCAGCGAGGCGTTCTCGCAAAAGAACATCAACTGCTCCATCGCCGAATCCATCGAGCGCTTCGCGCCTGTTGCCGCCGCCGCCAAGGAAAAAGGCCTGCGCCTGCGTGCCAGCATCTCCTGCGCGCTGGGCTGCCCCTACCAGGGCGAGGTGCCGGTGCACGCGGTGGTGGACGTAGTGCGCCGCATGCGCGATCTCGGCTGCGACGAGATCGACATCGCCGACACCATCGGCGTGGGCACGCCGGGCCGGGTGCAGGAGGTGATGCGCGCGGTGGCAGCCGAATTCCCCATCGACCGGCTCTCCGGCCATTTCCACGATACCTACGGCCAGGCGCTGTCCAATATCCTGGCCAGCCTGCAGGTCGGCATCTCGATCTTCCACGCCTCGGTGGCAGGCCTCGGCGGCTGTCCTTACGCCAAGGGCGCCACCGGCAACGTAGCCACCGAAGACGTGCTGTACATGCTGCACGGCATGGGCATCCATACCGGCGTGGACCTGGAGCAGGTGGTGCGCGCGGGCGACTTCATCTCGCAGTCGATCGGCCGCGCCAACAGCTCGCGCGTGGGACGCGCGCTGCTGACCAAGTGGGGCGCCGCCGCGGACGCTGCGCCTGCCTGCGTATAAGGCCTTTCATCCGAACGCTATCGATATGAACGCTCACTCTCCCGACAACGCCAACGATAACGCCAACGATAACGCCAACGATAACGCCAACGACAACGCTGCGCTGCCCGAAGCGGCGCAGCGCGTGGCTGGCCTGCTGGCCGGCCTTGGCCATGACAAGCCCGTGGTCATGCTGCCCGCCACCGGCAAGACCTCGGCCGAGGCGGCGGCCGGCCTCGGCTGTTCGGTGGCCGAGATCGCCAAGTCCATCATCTTTCGCCGCGTCGCCGACGACGCGCCGGTGCTGGTGATCGCCAGCGGCAGCAACCGCGTCGACGAAGCCAAGGTCGCCGCCGTGGTGGGCCCGCTCGGCAAGGCCGATGCCAGGTTCGTGCGCGAGAAAACCGGCTACGCCATTGGCGGCGTCTGTCCTATCGGCCATGCGGTGGCGCCCGTCATGCTGCTTGACAGCGACCTGTTCCGCTACGACAGCCTGTGGGCCGCCGCCGGCCATCCGCACGCGGTGTTCAACCTCACGCCCCAGGAGCTGCAGCGCATGACCGGGGCCGAGGTGGCCGACGTGGCGCAGCGCCAGTCCGCATGAAGCCGCTGCTTGTACGCGTCATGCGCGTCATGCGCGGCATCCCGGGCGAGGGCTGAGGCGATGTCGCAAGCCACCCGCCTCGCCGCCGAGCTCACGCGCGGCGCGCAGGCCGCCCAGCGCGCGCAGCCCGTGCCGTCGCCGTGCCGCAACGTGTGCCGCATGGACGCCGCGAGCGGCTATTGCGAAGGCTGCCTGCGCACCATCGACGAGATCGCCGCATGGTCAGGCAGCGACGAGGCCGGGCGGCGCAGGATCTGGCTGCTGCTGGCGCAGCGCGCCGCGGCGTTGGCTGCAAGGGCAGCGCCAGGATGCATCCCACCCACAACATAGCGTGACCCGGCCATGACAAACGCCATCGACTGGTACTTCGACCCGATCTCGCCGTTCGCCTACCTGGCGTTCGAGCGCTTGCCCCGGGCCTTGCCAGCCGATGTTTCGGTGCGCTACGTGCCGCTGCTGTTTGCCGGGCTGCTGCGCCATTGGGGCAACGTCGGTCCGGCCGAGATCGCGCCCAAGCGTCGCTTTACCTTCGAGCACGTTGCCTGGATCGCGCACCGCGACGGCACGCCGCTCGCCATGCCCGCCGTGCACCCGTTCAATCCGCTGCCCTTGCTGCGCCTGGCGGTCGCGCTGGAGCTCGAAGGCCGGCTCTCGCACGCCACGCTGGCACCGGTTTTCCGCTTCGTCTGGCAGCAAGGCCACGTGCCTCGGCAGCAGGCCGAGTTCGACGCGTTGTGCGGTGCGCTGGGCGTACCCACCGCTGCGCTGGCGCAAGATGCGGTCAAGGCGCGCCTGCGGGAAAACGGGGATGAAGCGCTGGCGCGCGGCGTATTCGGCGTACCTACCGCTGCGCTGCAAGGGGATGCCGAGGGGCTGTTGTTCTGGGGCCTGGATGCGCTCGACATGCTCACCGCGCGGCTTGCCCAGGATCCTTTCTTTGCCTCGGACGCATTCCGTGCCGCCGCCGCATTGCCAGTTGGCGCGGGGCGCGCCGATGCGCCAGCGGGCAACCCAGCGGCCCGCGGCCGCTGATCAGCCGACTGCCTACACACCGATGCCAACCACCTACACGTCTCCCACCCTGCCCGGCACCATGCGCGTTTTCGAGCGCGGCTGGCTATCCGCCAACAACATCCTGTTTGTCGATGGCGATGACACCGCGCTGGTCGATTCCGGCTACGTCACGCATGCGCCACAGACGCTGGCGCTGGTCGAGGCCGGCCTCGGCGGGCGGGCGCTGCGGCGCGTGGTGAACACGCACCTGCACTCCGACCACTGCGGCGGCAACGCCACGCTGCAGCGCCGCTGGCGGCCGCGCACGCTGATCCCCGCCGCGCAGGCCGAGGCGGTGCGCACGTGGGACGTGGACGCCCTCAGCTACCGCGCCACCGGCCAGCAGTGCGACCGCTTCAGCTTCGATGGCGTGGTGCAGGACGGCGACACCTTGCGCCTGGGCGGGCTGGACTGGCAGGTGGTGGGCGCGCCCGGCCACGATCCCCATGCCGTGATGCTGTTCGCCCCTCAGGAGGGCATCCTGATCTCGGGCGATGCCCTGTGGGAAAACGGCTTTGGCGTGATCTTCCCGGAACTCGACGGCGAGAGCGGCTTTGCCGAGCAGGCGGCCGTGCTGGCGCGCATCGCCACGCTGGATGTGCGCGTGGTGATTCCTGGCCACGGGCGGCCCTTCACCAACGTGGCGGCCGCGCTTGACATTGCTGACGGGCGGCTGGCTTACCTCAGCGCCGATGCCGGGCGCAACGCCACGCATGCCATCAAGGTGCTGGTGAAGTTCAAGCTGCTGGAGCAACAGCGCATGCGACGCGACGCGCTGCTGGCGTGGATGGCGCAGGCGCCGCTGATGCAGCGCATCCATGCGCGCTTCATGCCCGCGCAGGACTTGTCGGCCCTGCTTGACCGGATCCTGGCGTCGCTGGCCGCCGCCGGTGCGCTGGCGCTGGAAGGCGCCGAGGTGTACAACCGGGATTGAGCGGTAACACCGGTAACGCGGGCGCCACCATGCCCTGGCGCCAGTCCCTGACCCTTTGCGAGGAAACTGTCGATGCCTGCCTTTCCCGTCGCACTGCTTCACCCCCTGGTCGCGCATCTCTCTCCTTCCACGATCCACGCGCATGGCGCCGACCTCGAGATCGAGCTGGCGCCGTTCGTGCTCGGCGGCGAGCCGGTGCGCACGGCGATCCGGCTCGACGGCATGAACCTGCCTACCTACAGCCTGGAACAACTGGCCGGCAGGCGCCTCGTGTTCCCGCTCAACCCGGAGCCCGGCTACATCGACGGCTCGCTCTACTTCGACGGCCGCCACCACGCGGTCGACATCCGCGAATTGTGCTTCGGCAAGCTCGACCCGCACGGCTTGCCGGTGCGGATCGAGGGCCGCATTCATTTCGACGACGGCGCCCGCTTCGACGACACGGCATTGAGCCTGGCCGCCCGCATTGCCCGTCCCTTGTCCGACGCTGAGATCGACGCGCTGATCGACCGCGCCGCCGCCGAGGCCGGCGCTGGCTCGATCCAGCAGTCCGGCAAGGTGATGGCCGCGCTGAGCCGCCACCCGAGCCTGCGCCATGCCGACATGGCGCTGCTGCATGCGCGCGTGCAGGCCAGGCTGCTGATCGGCGAGGCCATGAGGCCGAGATGAGGCCGAGCGCGCCTCTGGCCGGCAAGCAGGTCATTTGCCCCGATATCCCGGACCGCGACATGAATATGCAGACGGAGCCGGCTACGCCGCCAGAGGCCAGCGCCGGCAAGTTCCCGCGCTGACCGAGTCCCAAGGACGCACCATGCAAGCCCTTCACGGCCAAGGCTTCCTCCTTCGCCCCTTCCGCTATCCCGACGTGCCCCAGTTCGTGGCGGCCGTGCACGAATCGCTCGATACCGTAGGCAAATGGCTGCCGTGGTGCCACGCGGGCTATAGCGTGCGCGATGCCGAGAACTGGGTCGACCTGTGCACGCAGAGCATGGCCATCGGCGAGGCCTACGACATCGGCGTATTCGCGCCCGACGGCAGGCAGCTGTATGGCGGCGTGTCCATCAACCAGATCAACCGCGACTACAACTTCGGCAATCTCGGCTACTGGATCCGCCAGAGCCGGCAGCGGCAGGGATTGGGCACGCGCGCGGCAGAGCTGATGGCATGCTATGCCTTTCACCGCCTCGGGCTGACGCGCCTGGAAGTGGTCGCCGCCGAGCACAATATGGTCAGCCGCGCCGTGGCGCAGAAGATCGGCGCGCAGTTCGAATGCATCGCCCGCAACCGGCTGGTGCTGCACGGCGTGCCGTGCTCGGCGGCGATGTACTCGCTGGTGCCGCCGTGGTACGACAATGCCGGCCCGTCCAGGGATAAGAACACGGGCACGGGCACGGGCACGGATCCAGACAAGGGGGAGGCGAGATGAACGGAGCCATTTACGCCGGCACCCGCACGCCCCCCGCGCTATTGAGCGCGAACTCATAGCGCTCCGACCGTATGGAAAACAGCGTGTGCTCGCAAACCTCGCCATCCGCGAGGAACGACGTGCGTTCCAGTTCCAGCAGCGGATGCGTGCGCGAGGTCTGCAGCACGCCCGCCAGGTGCTGGCCGGCCGAGCGCGCGCGGATGACGAGGTCGGCCCGGTCGACCGGCACGCCCAGCAACTGGCCGATCAAGGTGTAGGACGGATTGCGCTCGGCATCTTCCCAGCCCGGCGTGGCATCGCAGGCAATATGGGTCTCGGCGAGCGCAATCGGCTCGCCATCGAGACGATGCAGGCGGTGCAAGGCGATGCAGTGGCCGAGCGCGGCGGGAAAGATACCGCGCAACCGGGCCGGCACGGCGACCCGCTCCAGCGCGACCAGTTGCATCTCCGGCGCGTGTCCCTGCAGCACCAGCGAATCGTAGAAGCCGCGCAGCGTATCCAGGCCATGGCGCAGCCGCTTGTCGACCACGAAGGTGCCTTTGCCTTGCTTGCGCTCGACCAGTCCGGCATCAACCAGCCGCGTGATCGCGAGGCGCACCGTGACCCGGCTCACCCCGAAGCGCTCGCCCAGTTCGGCCTCGGAAGGCAGTTTTCCGGACGGGTCGAAACGCCGCTTCTGGATTTCTTCGCGCAACAAATCTGCGATCTGCTCGTACAGTGAAATGGCGTTCTCACGCGCAACACTCATGTAAAACCCTGTTGTATCAAAGGCTTGTAAAAAACAGCATAACAATATGCCAATGCCTTCGTTGGACATCTTGTATTAAAACGTATTATTGCCCTCCAAGGCCGGACTGACCAGTGCGGCGTCTGACGTGCGTATCGGGAAACCGCCAAGGAGCCGCAGTGAACTCTCCCCTCAACCCGCCATCGGCGCATTCGCGCGCCGGTTGGCTAGCATACCTGCACAAGCCGCCGGCCTGGTTCCGGCCGGGTCCATTGCGCAAAGCGCAGCTGGGTTTCGTGGCCGCGTGGATCGCCTTCTTCGCCATCCTGTTCGTGCTCCCGCAGCCGGAGGGCTTGCCGCCCGCGGGCCGCGCCACGCTGGCGGTGGTGGCCTGGGCGAGCCTGGTCTGGATGAGCGAGGCCGTGCCGGTCGGCGTGAGCGGCATGCTGATCCCCGCCTTGCTGGTGCTGGCGCATGCGGTGACGCCGTTCTCCAAGGCGGCCAGCGGCTTTGCCACGCCCGTGGTGTTCCTGTGCCTGGCGGCGTTCATCTTCTCGGCCATCATGCAGACGGCCGGGCTGGACCGGCGGATCGCCTTGTTCCTGCTCGACAAGCTGAAGACGCGTACCGCCAATGGCGTGATCTGGGTGATGTTCGTGGTCAACTTCGTGCTGGGCTTTCTCGTGCCGGCGGCCAATGCGCGCGCGGCTACGTTGCTGCCGGTGGTCAACGGCATTGTGGGCCTGTTCGGCGACTCGCCGCGTGAGCGCAGCGCGAAGAAGGCCATCGTGATTCAGTCGCTGGTGTATGGCTCGATGATCAGCGGCATGTGCATTCTCACCGCGCACCTGCCCAATATGGTGATCGTCGGCTTGCTGCAGAAGAACCTCGGCCTGCACATCTCCTATCTCGACTGGTTCAAGTTGCAATGGCCGTACCTGGGCATGTTCGTGCTGACCCAGCTGTGGGTGCAGTCCTACTTCAAGTCGCGCGCGGTCCGGCTGCCTGGCGGCCAGGCGGCGATTGCCGCCGAGCGTGCCGCGTTGCCGCCGGCAGGTGTGCAATCCAGGGCGATCCTGGCGGTGTTTGCCGTGGTGGCTGTGCTGTGGGCGACCGAGTCGTGGCATGGCCTGCCTTCCGAGATCGTGGCCTTGCTCGGGCTGGCGGCGCTGTTCGTGCCCGGGGTGACGGGACTGGGCTGGAGGGACATCCAGGCCCGCACGATCTGGGGCACGTTCTTCCTGCTGGCCGGCGCGCTGAGCCTGTCCTCCGCGATTGGCGAGACCGGCCTGGCGCCGTGGGTGGCCGACTGGCTGTACCGTTTCGCGGCGGGCCATCCGTGGTGGCTGGCGTTGCTGATCGTCATGCTTGGCACGCACGTGGCGCGCCTGGCCATGCTGTCCAACGTGGCCGCCGTGACGATGATCGCGCCGATCATGCTGGCGCTGGCACCCAAGCTCGGGCTGCATCCCGCCGCATTCACCTTGCTGGTGTGCGACAGCGACAGCTTCGCCTACATCTTGCCCACGCAGATCACCGCAGCCGTGGTGGCCTATAGCAGCGGCACCTTCACCACGGCGGACTACGCCCGCGTGGGCGTGGTGTCGGTGCTGATCGGCATTGCCTATGGCCTGCTGGTCATGGCGCCCTGGTATGCCTACCTGGGCATCCCGGTGTGGGATGCCAGCGCGCCGTGGCCATTTCATTGACATCGGAGTTCCCCCCAATGACCGACAAGACAACACTGGCCGCGCGCTACGCCGCGCTGCGCGAGCGCCTGGGCACGCATCAAGCGCCCGCCGGCCTGTATGAGCAGAACAAGGCGCTGCCGTTCGCCGGCCGGGTGAGCTGCTCCGTGAGCCGGCTGGAAGCGGGCGAATGGGCCGAGATCATCCTCGACTACGAGGTCGGTGCCTGCGGCGTGGCGGATGGCGCTTGGCTCAAGGCGACATTCAAGTTCTACTCCGACTGGGCGCTGTTCCAGACCACCGACCCGGGCGGCGCCAACTACATCAGCGCCGAATACCAGGCCGCGCCGCTTGTGCCTGGCCAGAGCCCCGCGAGCGTGCAATCGCTCAACGTGCGCTTCGAGCAAAAGGGGCATGAGCGCCCGTTCCAGAAAGCGATCATCGTCGATGTCGTCGATGGTTACCTGAATGCCGGCGATCACATCCTGATCCGCCTTGGCGACCGGCGCCGCGGCGGGCCCGGCACGCGCGTGCAGACCTTTATCGAAGACAGCTTTCGCTTCCGGCTCTATGTGGACCCGCTAGGCACTTCGCGCTTCGTGGCGGTGCCGGGTGATGCGGTGATCGACATCCGCGCCGGGCAGCCGGCGCAGGTCCTGCTGCAGGCGCCGCGCTTTGCCCGGCCGGGCATGCCGTTGCCGCTCAGGGCTTCGCTGATGGACAGGTGGGGCAATATCTGCGCCGCGGCGGGCGGCTCGATACGCCTTGCCGCGTGGCAAGGCAACGAGCTTGTCCACCAGCGCGACTATCCCGTGCCCCAGGCGGGCTGGGCATCGGTGGGCATCGACGACCTGCCGGCCAGCGCCGGCACGCTGCGCCTGGAAGCTTCCCTGACGGAGGCGCCCCGCGTTGCCAAGGGCTCGGTGTGGCTGACGGTCTTCGACGCAGCCGATGCGCCGCGCGCCTTTTACGCCGACTTGCATGTGCATGCGCACGACACGGTCGGCACCAATAGCCCGGCCTATAACGTGGCCTATGCGCGCGACGTGGGCGGCATCGATGTGTTCGGCTACACCGTCAACGATTTCCAGATCACCGATGCCAACTGGCAGCTCGGGCTGCAAGCCGTGGAAACCTTCAACGAGCCCGGCCGCTTTGTCGCTTACCCGGTGCAGGAGTGGTGCGGCAGCTCCACGGCCGGCGGGGATCACAACGTCGTGTTCCTCGGCGACGGCGCGCCGGATTTTCCCTACAACGCCCGCGGCGAACACAATCGCACGCTGGTCTGGAACGAGGACATGAAGGGCACGGCGGCCGAGTTGGGGCGCTGGCCGGTCGAGGAGCTATGGGACGCCTATGTCGGCGCGCCCGAGCAGCACCTGATCATGCCGCACGTGGGCGGGCGGCGCTACATCCCGGACTGGCATCATCCCGAGCTGGAGCGGCTGGTGGAGATCGCTTCCAGCTGGGGGCATTTCGACTGGCTATACCGCGATGTGATGGCGCGCGGCTACCAGCTGGGCGTGGCAGCCAGCGGCGACGAGCACCGTGGCCGCCCCGGCGGCGGGCCGCCCGGCGTGCAGGTGTTCGGCGTGCGCGGCGGGCTGACCGGCGTGCTGGCCGAGCGGCTGGACCGGCAGGCGATCGGCCGTGCCCTGCGCGCACGCCACACCTGGGCCAGCACCGGCGAGCACACGGCGCTGCTGGTACGCTGCGGCGACTTCGTGCAGGGCGATGCGTTCTCGCTGCCGGCCTCGCATGGCGGCCCGGCCCGGCTCGACTACCGCTTCCTCGGCCAGACCGGCTGGGAGTACCTGGCAGCCTACGATCACAATGGCTTGATCTGGGAGCGCAACCTGCATCGGGAGGCGGGCTTTTCCGAGCGCCTGATCCGCGTGCGCTGGGGCGGCGCGCGGATCCGCGACCGCTATCGCTGGGCCGCCTGGCAAGGCCGCATCCGCATTCTCAATGGCACGATCAACCGCTTCGGCGGGCACGGCTTCGAGCATCAGGAAGAAGCCTGCTGGCGCGAAGGCGCGACCGACATCGGCTTTCGCAGCGATACCTATGGCGATGCGGACAGCGTGGAAATCGACGTGAGCAACCTTGCTGCCGCGCGCATCGTGATCGAAGGGCACATCGACAGCTTCATCAAGGTGGGAGATCCGCTGCAGCGCAATCCCTTCGCCCATGCGCCGGATTTTCGCTGGGAGGTCAGCGGCGCCGAACTGCTCGCCAATGACGGCCTGCGGCTGGAGCTGGGCGGCACGGAACTGTTTATCGCGCTGGAGCGGCTCACCGACAAGGCATTGCCGGTGGACGTGAGCGGCGTGGTCGACGTCGAGCCGGTGAACGGGCCCCATGGCCACCGCCCGGTGTACTTTCATGGCCGGGAAAGAGACGACGGCAAGGTGTGGTCGTCGGCGCAGTTCATCACCTTCGCGTGAGGCATGGCGCGCGGCGATGGCGATGACCGGCGCGCTGGCGCGCCGGTCATCGCGGTGACGGGCTAACGTTCAGGAGCCTTTGGTGATGGCGAATGCGTAGGTGCGCTCATCCTGGCGCGGCACCACCTTGTACCCCTTCTTCGCCGCCCATACGTTGATCTGGAAATACAGCGGGATCACGCCGTAGTCCTTGATCCCGATCTCGGTCGCGTCCTGCAGCAACTTCTCGCGCGCGCGATCGTCGATGGTGGTCAGCGCCGTGGCCAGCTTGGCATCCAGCGCCGGGTTGCTATAGCGGCCGCGATTGGATGCGCCCCAGCCCTTGGCCGGATCGTAGGTGGCCAGCAGCGACTTCAACGACGAGCCGGCCTCGCCCGTGTCCGCGCCCCAGCCGGCGAGCATGAAGGAGAACTCCAGCTTGTTGGCGCGCGTGAAGAAGGTGGCGGACGGCATGGCTTCAACCCGGGTCTGGATGCCGATGCGCGCGAGCATGGAGGCAATCGCCTGCGCGACTTGTTCGTCGTTGACGTAGCGGTTGTTGGGCGCGTGCAGCGTGAGCGCGAAGCCGTCGGGATAGCCCGCGTCCGCCAGCAGCTTCTTGGCGCCTGCGGCGTCGAAGGTGTCGGGCTTGAGGCCCGGCACATGGCCGAACAACGTGGAGTTCACGAGCTGCCCGGTGGGCTCGGCAGCGCCTTCCATCACGCGCTCGACGATGGCCTGGCGCGAGATGGCGTGCGAGATGGCGGCGCGCACGCGCGCATCCTTGAGCGGGTTCCTGGCGAGCGGCTTGCCGGCCTTGTCGGTGACGAAGGGCGTGACGTCGCGGTTGCTGTCCAGGTGCAGGTACATCATGCGGAAGGTCGGCACCTTGAACACGCTCACGCTGGGATCAGCGGAGAGCTTGCGGATATCCGAGGTGGGCACGTTCTCGATGACCTGCACGTCGCCGGCCAGCAGCGCCGCCACACGCGGCGCGTCGTTGGTGAGGATGCGCAGCGATACGGTGTCCCACTCCGGCTTGTTGCCCCAGTAGCTGTCGTTGCGCGTCAGCTCGATGCGGTCGCCCTTGCGGAAGCTGACGAACTTGTACGGGCCGGTGCCGACCATCGCGCGGCCGCTGTTGAAGTCGTCGCCGCTGGCGTTCTCCGCGACCTTCTTCGACAGCATGTAGATGGTGGAGAGGTCATTGGGCACCAGCGGGTAAGGGCCGTGGGTGGTGATGCGCACGGTCAGCTTGTCGACCGCGGTGATGTCCTTGAAGCCCTTGGTGTAGATGGTGTACGGCGATGGGCTGTTCTTGACCGTGGCGGGGCGGTTCAGCGAGTAGACCACGTCGGCCGAGGTGAACTCGCCGCCGTCGTGGAACTTCACGCCGGGGCGCAGCTTGATTTCCCAGGTGGTGTCGTCGACCGGCTTCCACGAGAGCGCCAGCGCGGGCTTGAAGCGCATCTTCTCGTCCTTGGCTATCAGGGCCTCGAACATATGCTCGGCCACGTTCGCGTTGGGCGTGACGTTGTGATAGTGCGGGTCCAGCGAGGTGATGTCCCCCGACATGCCGATGGTGAGGCTGGCAGCCACGGCGGCTGGGGCGAGTGCGGCGCAGGCTAGGCTCGTGGCAAGTGCTGCGGCGCCAAGGGCGCGGCGGATGATCGTCATCGATGGGTCCCTGGTAGGCAAGATGCGGTGCAGGCATTGTCAGGAGATGCAGACATCCATGTCAAGGCGGGCAGACCCGCGGCGCCGGATGCACCGGGGCGAGGCTGCCGTGCACAGCGGGTGTGCGGTTTTGCGGGGTGCTTGCCCTGCCGCGTGGCACAAACTTCCAACTGTCAATTGGCAACTGTTAGGCCGCAAACCGGCGCAACTGTGCCTGTGCGGCCTGACAGTCCGGCTTTATATTGGAAGCCATTCTCTTTGCGCCACGCGCGCCTCCCCGCCCATGCTGAAGATCCTCGGAAAGGCCTCCTCCATCAATGTCCGCAAGGTGCTCTGGTGCTGCGACGAACTCGGCTTGCCGTTCGTGCGCGAGGACTGGGGCTCGGGCTATCGCGCGACCGATACGGCGGCGTTTCTCGCGCTCAATCCGAACGCGATGGTGCCTGTGATCGACGACGACGGCTTTGTGCTGTGGGAGTCGAACTCCATCATCCGCTACCTGGCGTCGCAGTATGGCGATGGCGCCATCTACCCGGTTGCGGCGCGCGAGCGCGCGCGGGTGGACCAATGGATGGACTGGCAGGCGACGGAGCTGAACAATGCGTGGCGCTACGCGTTCATGGCGCTGGTCAGGCAATCGCCTTTGCATCGGGATGAGCGGGAGATCGCGGCGTCCATTGCCAGCTGGTCGCGGCATATCGGCATCCTCGAGCGTCAACTCGCGGTGACGGGCGGCTATGTCGCGGGCGAGCACTTCACGCTCGCGGATATCCCGATCGGCTTGTCGGTAAACCGGTGGTATGCCACGCCGTTGCCGCATCCCGACTATCCGGCGGTGGCGGAGTACTTTGAGCGCCTTGGCGCGCGGGAAGGGTTTGCGCGCCATGGGCGCAACGGCATTGCCTGAGTCAGGAAACGGGGCGCAACACGCGCCCCGTTTGTTGCCCCGTTTCTTGCCGGTTGCGCAGAGGCTCAGAACGTCGTGCGCACGCCCAGCTTGACGCTGCGTCCTGCCAGCGGCGCGATGTCGCGCAGGATCGAGGTGGCGCTGCGGGCGTCCTGGTTGGTCAGGTTGTCGCCGCGCAGGTAGACCAGCGTCTGGGTGCCCGCCATCTTGAACTTGTACGTGATGGACACGCCAAGCAAGGTGTAGGCATCGGTGGGCGTGTCATTGGATGGCACGCGCGTCTGGCGGGCGGCGTAGGTCACGTCCGCGCGTGCGCCCCACGGCCCGGCGCCGTACACCACCGCGCCACCCAGGCGCAGCGGAGACAGGCGCGGCAGCGGCTCGCCGGTGTTGCGGTTCTCGCCGCGCACGTAGTCCGCGCGGGCCTCCAGGTCCACCGTGTCGCTGCCGGTCAGCAGCTTCTGCCACACGCGTGCGCGGCCTTCGGCCTCGAAGCCGTACAGCGTGGCGGGCACACCCATGTATTGCATCACGGGCAATGCGCCGGCGCTGCCGGGCGCGAGGAAATCGCCTTGCGCGTCGCGCGCGGTGCCGGTGTTGGTAAGCGCCAGGTAGTTCGCGAAGCGGCTGTAGTAGCCCGACAGGCCGGCGCTGTGCGGGCCCGACTTGAAGCGCACGCCCAGGTCCAGCGAGGTTGCGCGTTCCTTGTTGGCGTTGGGGTCGCCTTGCTCCCACGAACCGGTCGCCACGTGGGGGCCATTGGCGTACAGCTCGTAGAAGGTCGGTGCGCGTTCCGTGTAGGCCAGGTTGCTGGTCAGCGACCAGGCCGGCGCCAGCTTGTAGAGCAGACCGGCGGAGGCGCTGCCGGCATTGAAGCTGCGGCTGGCGTCGGAGAACCGGTCGTTGCCGTTGGCCTGCGCCTTCACGCTGGTGTGGTCGATGCGCCCGCCCAGGTTGAGCTTGAGGTCGCCGCCGGCGCTCAGGGGCATTTCCTCGAAGACGAACAGGGCGGCGTTGTCGGTGTCGGTGCTCGGCACGAAGGCTTCCTCGCCCAGCGCCGAGAAGCGGGTGGAGCCAAACTGGGTGCCGATCACGCCCGTCATACTGCCGATGCGCGCGTGCCTGGCCTCGAAGCGCGCGTCCCAGCCGTTGTTCTTGAAGATGGTGCCGGTCTGCCCGGACTCGATCTCCTTGTGCTCGTAGTCGGTGTAGCTGAACTTGCCCTTGACCGATTCGATGAAGCCGCCGGTATTGCCGGCCAGGTTGCGCGCTTCGCCCTCGAGCGCGAAGCGTTGCTGGTGCATCTGCAGCCGCACGGTGTCTTCGGCAGGGGTGCCGTATTCGTTGTGGTACTCGCTGTAATTGGCGCCGACGAAGCCGTCGGCCCAGGTGTACGCGCCACCCAGCGAGCCGCCCGACTGCTGCGCGTTGCTGTTGGGCAGGCGGCCGTAGGCCTTGCTCTCGCCTTCCGGCAGCGGCTGGCTGTTGCGCAGGCTGGCGCTGCGCGCGTAGCCGGGGATGCGCAGGTCGCTGGTCTTGCGGGCGAAGGCGTCGGCATGGATGGCGATCTGGCCATTGCCGGCCTCGAGCAGGCCGCTGGCGTTGCGCGCGCTGTCGCCGCCGGCGGTGGCGCTGGCGTCCACCGCGCCGCCGACGCCCTGGATCGGCTCCTTCGGGATGCGGTTGTCGATCACGTTGACCACGCCGCCGATGGCGTTGCCGCCGTACATCAGCGCGGCCGGGCCGCGCACCACTTCAATGCGCTCGGCCACCAGCGGATCGATTGGCACGGCGTGGTCGTTGGACAGGGTGGAGGCGTCGACGGTGGTGCCGCCGTTTTGCAGCACCTTGATGCGGTCGCCATCCAGGCCGCGGATGATCGGGCGGCTGGCATTCGGGCCGAAGTGGCTGGAGGACACACCCGGCAGCTTGTCAAGGGTGTCGCCTAGCGTGCTGCCCTGGCGCACGGCAAGGGCATCGCCGCCGAGGGTGGAGACTGGCGCCACCAGGTCGGTGAGCTCGCTGCCCAGCGGGTTGGCCGTGATGACCACCTCGCGCAGCGTGGCCGGGGCGGAGGGGGCTGCCGGAGCCGTCGATGCAGCCGGGGCGCTTTGCGCGAATACGCCCGTGGAAACGGAGGCGGAGGCGATCAGGGCCGCCACGGCGGCGAGCGGCGTGCGCCGCAGGACATTGGTTCGTTGGAGGCAAAAAGACATGGCTCGCATTGTTCTTGGATGCGTTCGAGCGCGTGGCGCCAGCGTCCGGATGCCGGCCGCGTGCCGTCCGGCGCTAAATGCGCGGGACGGCGGCGGGCAGCAAGGTTCAGGAGCGCGGCGCGATGCGACAGGCGGCGGGCGGCGGCTTGGGCAACCGCGGCCCGGGGTTCAGGCGAGAGCGTGAACGGCCGGAGGGGCGCGCGAGCGGAAAGGCTGGGGATGTTGCAGGTGGGGCCGGCGCCAGCCCACGCTGAACGGCACGGGCGATTGCAGGTGCGTGAGCGCCGGCATGACCGGCGTGCCGCAATGGCTGGCGGCCACCGTGGCGCCGTCGAACAAGACGCAGAAGTGCCCTGCCAGCTTGAGCGAGAGCGGCAGGTCGGGATCGGCCCGGGCGCTATCGGTGACCTGGGTTTCGTTGTCGTCGGCGCCGGTAACAGGCAGGGCAGCCTCGCCGTTGCTGGCGGCAGCCTGCAGCGTCGGGCTGAGCAGCCCGCCGTGATGAATGCGGTGTGTCAGCCCGGCATGCTGGGCCAGCAGCAGGCACAGCGCCAGCCAGAGCGCCGGCCACAGGCCGAGGCCGCGCTCGCGCCGGCGCTGCAGGCGCTGCCAGGGCCGCACGGTGTCAGTGGCCATGCCCGCCGTGATCGTGGCCGTGGTCATCGCAACCACAGTCGTCGCCATGCTCGTGGCCGTCATCGTCCAGGCCGTCGTCCCAGCTCGGGAACGGGTCGGCGTACTGCGCCCAGGCATCCGGGCCGGCAGCCATTTCCGCATCGGTCAGCAGGCAGGCGTCCAGCAGCGCTTCGAGCGCGGGGCGCTCAAGGTCCTGGCCGATCAGCACCAGTTCCTGGCGCCGGTCGCCAAAGGGCGCGGGTTTGCCATCCACCGTCATATCGGCTTCGAGCTCGGCGCGGCCTGCGTCGTCTTCCGGCCATTCGGACGAATCCAGCGCCGCCCACCAGGCGCCGGCGCCGCCGTGGCGGCATACGCCGCCTGCCTGGCCCCAGGTGCCGGCTGCGTGCATGCGCGTGGCCAGCCAGAAGAAGCCCTTGGAGCGCAGCACGTTGCCATGCTCGCGCAGCCACTCTGTGTGGATCAGGTCGGCGAAGCGCTGCGGATGGAAGGGGCGGCGGCGGCGGTAGACGAAGCTGCCGATGCCGTAGGCCTCGCTCTCCGGCACGTGTTCGCCGCGCAGTTCAGCCAGCCAGCCCGGGGCGGCGGCGGCGGCGTCGAAGTCAAAGCGGCCGGTGTCGAGGATGCTCTCCAGCGGCACCTTGCCAAAGCTGGCTGGCACGATGGCCGCGCGCGGGTTGAGCGAATGCAGGATGCCGGCGAGGCGCTCGCGCTCAGCCTCGCTGACGAGGTCGAGCTTGTTGAGCACGATCACGTCGCAGAACTCGACCTGCTCGATCAGTAGGTCGACCACGGTGCGGTCGTCGTCCTCGTCGCGCGCCTGGCCACGGTCCTGGAGGAAGTCGGCTTCGTTGAAGTCTTGCAGGAAGTGCGCGGCATCGACTACCGTCACCATCGTATCCAGGCGAGCGACGGTGTCCAGCGCCACGCCTTGCTCATCCTCGAAGGTGAAGGTCTCCGCGATGGGCAGCGGCTCGGCGACCCCGGTCGATTCGACCAGCAGGTAATCGAAGCGGCCCTCGCGCGCCAGCTTGCCGATCTCGGTCAGCAGGTCCTCGCGCAGCGTGCAGCAGATGCAGCCATTGGTCAGCTCGATCAGGCGCTCTCCAGCCTGCGCCAGCATGCCATCGCCAAGCAGGCGGGCGTCGATGTTGACGTCGGCCAGGTCGTTGACGATCACGGCCACCCGCTTGCCTTCGCGGTTGGCCAGAACATGATTGAGCAGGGTTGTCTTGCCGGCACCGAGGAATCCGGACAGTACGGTGACGGGCAGGCGATCGGCCATGGCATCGAGTCGCGCCGGGGTTGGGGCGCGCGTTATTGCAACAAAGTTGCGACTGTATCAGAAAGCAGGGGGGGAAGCAGGCAATTCGGGGCGCGCGATGGCCGCACGAATCCCGGCGTTCCTAATGATAGGCCCGTGCCTGTGACACCACAAAGGCGAAAGATGACTGGCGGTGTCGCGCCGCTCAAACAAAACGGCCCGGAGAACCGGGCCGTCTGGCGCGCGGGGCGACAAGCCCCGGGCAGTCGCGGAATCAGTCGCCGAACAGCTTCTGGCGCAGTTCGCGGCGTTGCTGGGCTTCCAGCGACAGCGTGGCGGTGGGCCGGGCCAGCAGGCGCGGCACGCCGATCGGCTCGCCGGTTTCCTCGCACCAGCCGTAGTCGCCGGACTCGATGCGGGCCAGCGATTGCTCGACCTTCTTGAGCAGCTTGCGCTCGCGGTCGCGCGTGCGCAGTTCCAGCGCGTGCTCTTCCTCGATGGTGGCGCGGTCCGCCGGGTCCGGCACGATGACCGTTTCGCGCAGGTGCTCGGTGGTCTGGTCGGCGTTTTTCAGGATATCGTCGCGCAGCTGCTCAAGGCGATGTTTGAAGAAGCCGAGCTGCGCTTCGTTCATGTAATCCTTGTCGCCCATCTTCAGGATTTCAGCTTCAGTCAGAAGTTTATTGCTGCTCATGGTTGCTGCTGATTCTCTTGTTGGTGCGACCGGCGGCGTCTTGGTCCGCTCGGGTGCAGTGTCCGGCCGCTTGCGCGGCGCGGAGGTTTCGCTCTGGCTGGCTGCAGACTGGCTGCTGTGCGTGCCTCCCTTGGCCTCGCCCGCACCGGCGTGCGCCGTACTGCCGCGGGGAGCAGGCGCAGCCTCCATGGACTGCGCCTTCAGCGTCTCGGCCGCAGCGCTGCTGCTTTTGCTGCGGCTTTGTTTCGTTTTCGTTGCGGCTACCATGGGACACCTCTCTCTCGCGTCGATCGATGACGGCGCGTGACGGGTGCCCCAAGCGGAGGGCGGTCTCCGCATGAAGCACTGCGACCGCACCTGCCGGCAGCCCGCCTCATGCTGACGACGACCGCCGCCCTGCATTGCGGGCGCCATCGCCAATCGCCTGTTGCCAGAAGACAAAAGGCTACGTTACCCGCACTAAATCCAGCCTATTGTACTTGAACAAAAAATTTGGAGATATGGGAGAAAAGCGGGGAGTTTTCCCTGATATCCCGGCTCCCCCTCCGACGAGGGGGGGCGGCAGGGCGGGCGGCGCTGCCCGTCGGCTTCAGGCCAGGCAGGTGGCCAGGCCCTTCAGGATGGCATCCTTGGGGAGGTCCACGCCAATGAAGACCATCTTGGTGCCGGGGGTTTCATCGCCCCATTTTGCGCCGATATCGCTGCCCATCAGCTGATGCACGCCCTGGAAGACCACTTTCCGGTCCACCGCATCCATATAGAGTACGCCCTTGTAACGCAGCAGGCTTTCCCCGTAGACCGACAGGATGCCAGACAGGAATTCCTCCAGCTTGGCGTAATTGAAGGGCTTTTCGCTGCGGAAGACGAACGAGCCGATGCGGTCGGTGTGGTGGTGGTGATGGTGGTGGTCGTGCTTGTGATCATGGCCGTGATCGTGGTGGTCATGGCCACAGTCATCGGCGCAGTGATCGCCATGAGCGTGTTCGTGCGCATGGTCGTGATCGTGCTCTTCGGCCTCGGCACGCAGGAAATCCGGGTCGATTTCCAGCTTTTCGTTCAGGTTGAAGCCCCGAAGGTCAAAGATTGTGTCGATCGGCGCTTCGCCGAAATGCGCTGTGCGCACGGGCGCTCGCGGGTTCATGTGCAGCAGGCGGTGGCGCAGGTCGGCGATCTCGCCTTCCGGCACCAGGTCGGCCTTGGTGACGAAGATGGCGTCGGCAAAGCCAACCTGGCGCTGCGCTTCTTCCTGCTTGTCGAGCTGCTGGTTGGCGTGCTTGGCGTCCACCAGGGTGATCACGGCGTCCAGCAGGTAGCGCTGGGCGATCTCGTCGTCCATGAAGAAGGTCTGGGCCACCGGGCCCGGATTGGCCACCCCGGTGGTTTCGATCACGACGCGGTCGAAATCGATCTCGCCGGCGTCGCGGCGGGTCATCAACTGCGACAGTGCTGCCACCAGGTCGCCGCGGATGGTGCAGCAGATGCAGCCGTTGCTCATCTGCACGATCTGCTCGCGGCCATCCTGCACCAGGATCTCGTTGTCGATGTTCTCTTCGCCGAACTCGTTTTCGATCACGGCGATCTTCATGCCGTGCTGCTCGCTCAGGATGCGCTTGAGCAGGGTGGTCTTGCCGCTGCCGAGGAAGCCGGTCAGGATCGTGACCGGGATCAGTTTGGACATTGTTTTCTCCGGGAAGGGACGCCGCTTTGGCCTGTCGTGCGCGGGTTAAGTCTGGTTTGGATAACTTGTTCGTTCATCTGGCGAGCGGGCGGTGACGCCGCTTAGCCATGCTTGCCAGGGGGGCGTGCGCCGCATTCGGCGCAAACGCCGTTCACGGTCAGCTCCACATGCTCCACGGCAAAGCCGCTCGGCACCTTGGGCGCGGCTTGCGCCGGCGCGCTGACGCCGTCCAGGCAGAAGGTGCGGTCGCAGCGGTTGCAATGGAAGTGGCTGTGCTGCCGGTGCACTTGCGCGCGCGCGGCCTCATGCTCGACCAGGCTGAAGCGGAAGACCCGGTCGTGGCCGGCCCGTTTCTGGGCCAGCCCTTGCTCGACCAGCCAGTCAAGCACGCGGTACACGGTCACGCGGTCGATCGCTTCGCCATCGGCCGGCATGCGGTCGATCACGGCTTGGTGGGTCAGCGGCTCATGGCTCTCCATCAGGCATGCCAGGATGCCAAGGCGCGGCTGGGTCACACGCGCACCCAGCTCGCGCAGGCGTTCGTGGGCGGCGTCCAGGATGGCCGGCGCGGGGGGCATGGCGGATGCAGGCATGGCCTGGGTGGGGGAGGGGCTGCTGCTCATGGACCGATTTAACCATAGCGCCCCGGGTGATGCAATTCAGTTGCGTCAACTCGGTGCCCCGGCTGCCGCCCGCGGCGTGCGCCCCGTCGCGCCGGCGGTTTGCGTCTATCATCGCCAGCAGGCCCCCGAGACCCGAGGAGACACCCTATGCAGAACGACGCCAGCGCCCTGCTGTTCCCCAACTTCGAGCCCTTTCGCCTGCATATCGGCGACGTGGGGATCGCCGGCGTGCGCGGCGGCTCCGGGCCGCCGCTGTTGCTGCTGCATGGCCATCCCCAGAGCCATCTGATCTGGCACAAGGTGGCACCCGCGCTGGCAGACCGCTTCACCGTGATCGCCACCGACCTGCGCGGCTATGGGAGCAGCAGCGCGCCGCCGGGCAAGGCCGGCTTTGAGACCTACAGCAAGCGCACGATGGCGCAGGACCAGGTGGCGGTGATGGCGCAGCTGGGTTTCGACCGCTTCGCGCTATGCGCCCATGACCGTGGCGCGCGCGTGGCGCACAGGCTGATCGCGGACCATCCAGGCCGGGTCACGCGCGCCATGCTGCTGGACATCGCTCCCACGCTGGCCATGTACGAACGCACCAGCATGGCATTTGCCGCCGCCTACTGGCACTGGTTCTTCCTGATCCAGCCGGCGCCGTTCCCGGAAACGCTGATCAACGCGGAGCCCGAGTTCTACCTCAACAAGCTGATGGGCCTGCGCCACGCCGGATTGAGCCCGTTCGCGCCCGAGGCGATGGCCGCCTACACCGCCGCCATGCGCGATCCGGCCCACGTGCACGCCATGTGCGAGGACTACCGCGCGGCAGCCACCATCGACCTGGACCATGATCGGGCGGACCGCGCCGATGGCCGCCGGCTGGCGTGCCCGCTGCGCGTGCTGTGGGGCGAGCATGGCGTGGTGGCGCGTTGTTTCGAGCCGTTGTCGCTGTGGCAGGAGGTGGCGAGCGAGGTCAGTGGCCGCGCGGTGCCCTGCGGGCACTACATCCCGGAGGAGGCGCCCGGGGTGCTGCAGGAGGAAATGCTCGGCTTCTTCTGTTGATTTTCTGCCAAGCTTGCGCTGGTCTCCTGTGGTTTTCCCGTTGAGCACCGATTCCCGCAGGCTGCGTCGAGTTCGATACATTTGGCGTACCTTTGCGAAGAAATGTCTTAGCGGGTTATTCCGGATATTTGCCACTTTTCGACATTGATAGCATTGCGCTCCGGTCGCGCGGCCCAAGCCGCCGCGGCCGTATGCGCTGTGCCCGCGTCATGGTCGGCGCTGCCGCCCGGATCGGGCTGGCAGCGCAGGAATGGCAGTGTCCGACAGGGCGCGCCACTCCGGCCGGGGCAGTGTCGGGACGGGAATAGAAGGGTATCCAGGAGATAGCATGAAACGAGTTGCACAGTTTGTGGCTGCCGCGCTGACGGTCGGCGTGATGGGAATGCATGCGGGCGCGCAGGCAGAGGAATTCCCCGGCAGCAAGCCGGTATCGGTGGTGGTGCCTTTTGCCGCGGGCGGCCCTACCGACAAGGTCTCGCGCGAGCTGGTCATGATCATGTCCAAGCACCTGGGTACCACGATGGTGATCGAGAACCTTGGCGGCGCTGGCGGCACCATCGGCGCCAAGAAGGTGGCGCAGGCCAAGGGTGATGGCTACACCATCCTGATCCATCATATCGGCATGTCCACCGCGCCGGCGCTGTACCGCAACCTCGGCTTCGATCCGCTCAAGGACTTCGAAACCGTGGGCGAGATCGCCGACGTGCCGATGGTGATGGTCGGCAACAAGAACCTGCCGCCCTCCAGCTTCAAGGAACTGCTGCCCTATATCAAAGCCAATGCCAGCAAGCTGTCGCTGGCCAACGCGGGCATCGGCTCGGCCTCGCACCTGTGCGGCCTGCTCTTCCTGAGCGCGATCCAGACTGACCTGACCACGGTGCCCTACAAGGGCACGGCGCCGGCGCTGACCGATATCCTGGGCGGCCAGGTCAACCTGATGTGCGACCAGACCACCAATATCGCCGGCCAGCTCAAGGCGGGTGCGCTCAAGCCTTACGCCGCCATGCAGAGCCGCCGCGTGGAAGCCTTCAAGGATATCCCGACGGCCGCGGAGCAAGGCCTGCCGGGCGTCGAAGTGAAGATCTGGCACGCCATGTACGCGCCCAAGGGCACGCCCAAGCCGGTGGTGGACAAGCTCTCGGCAGCGCTGCAAAAGGCGGTGACGGACCCCAACTTCCGCGCCAAGATGGCTGAGCTGGGCGCCGAAGCCGTGCCCGCGCAGCGCGCCACGCCAGAGTCGCTGAAGGTCTTCCTGGCCGGAGAGATCGGCAAGTGGACCCCGGTGATCAAGAAGGCCGGCGTCTACGCAGACTGACCGGGCGCAAACTCCGGCTCGTCCGCTGGCACCCGCCGGCGGACGGTGAAAAGGCCACGCGCAATGCGTGGCCTTTTGTCTTTCAGCGGCGTTGGCCGCGCGCAGCCAACGCCGCCTCGTCTATATTGTTCTGGTTGCCTTCGGTGCGCTAACGGATGTGCACGCAGAGCCGCTTGAGGCGGCCCTTGAATTCACCGCAGCCGTCGCCACCTACCTCCCTGACACATTTTCGCGAAGCCACCATGGAACAGTATCACGGCACTACCATCGTCAGCGTCCGGCGCGGCAACCAGGTTGCAGTTGGCGGTGACGGCCAGGTCACACTCGGCAATATTGTGATGAAGGGCACTGCCCGCAAGGTCCGCCGCATCTACAACGGCAAGGTACTGGTTGGCTTCGCCGGCAGCACCGCCGATGCCTTCTCGCTGCTCGACCGCTTCGAGGCCAAGCTGGAGAAGTACCAGGGCAACCTGACCCGCGCCGCCGTCGACCTCGCCAAAGACTGGCGCTCGGACCGCGCGCTGCGCCGGCTCGAGGCCATGCTGATCACCGCCGACCGCGACACCACGCTGGTGATCACCGGCAACGGCGACGTGCTCGACCCCGAAGGCGGCGTGGCCGCGATCGGCTCGGGTGGCGCCTATGCCCAGTCGGCCGCCAAGGCGCTGGTGGAGAATACCGAGCTTTCGCCCAAGGACATCGTCGAGAAGTCGCTGGGCATTGCCGGCGAGCTCTGCATCTACACCAACACCAATTTCGTCATCGAGACGCTGGAATGAGCGTCGGCGGGCCGCGCAATGACCTGATGCGTGGCCGCCTGGGCCCGGATGCCGCACCGCTCCGGTCCGTCGTCTTTCTCTGAACGGATACCATGCCGCATACCATGACCCCGTCGGAAATTGTTTCCGAACTCGACAAGCACATCATCGGCCAGAACAAGGCCAAGAAGGCGGTAGCGGTTGCGCTGCGCAATCGCTGGCGCCGCCAGCAGGTGGAAGAACCCCTGCGCCAGGAAATCACGCCCAAGAACATCCTGATGATCGGGCCGACCGGGGTCGGCAAGACCGAGATCGCCCGTCGCCTGGCCAAGCTGGCCGATGCGCCGTTCATCAAGATCGAGGCCACCAAGTTCACCGAGGTGGGCTATGTCGGCCGCGACGTGGACACCATCGTGCGAGACCTCGCGGAGATGGCGGTCAAGCAGGCGCGCGAATCCGAAATGAAGAAAGTGCGCGCCAAGGCCGAGGAAGCCGCCGAGGACCGCCTGCTCGACGTGCTGCTGCCGCCGCCGCGCGATATCGGCTTCAATCAGCCCGAGGAAAAGGATTCCAATACGCGCCAGGTGTTCCGCAAGAAGCTGCGCGAAGGCCAGCTCGACGACAAGGAGATCGAGCTTGAGGTTGCCGCCGGCTCGCCGAACATGGACATCATGGGTCCTCCGGGCATGGAAGACATGACCGAGCAGATCCGCACCATGTTTGCCGGCCTGGGCCAGGGCAAGAAGGCACGCCGCAAGATGAAGGTGCACGAAGCCTTCAAGCTGCTGATCGACGAGGAAGCCGCCAAGCTGCTCAACGACGAAGAGGTCAAGCACAAGGCTGTCGCCAACGTCGAGCAGAATGGCATCGTGTTCCTGGACGAGATCGACAAGATCGCCAGCCGCAGCGACGTGGGCGGCGCCGAAGTGTCGCGCCAGGGCGTGCAGCGCGACCTGCTGCCGCTGGTCGAGGGCACCACGGTGAACACCAAGTACGGCATGATCAAGACCGATCACATCCTGTTCATTGCCTCGGGTGCCTTCCACCTGTCCAAGCCGAGCGACCTGATCCCCGAGCTGCAAGGCCGCTTCCCGATCCGCGTCGAGCTGGAATCGCTGTCGGTCTCCGACTTCGAGGCCATCCTGACGCAGACCGACGCCAGCCTGACCAAGCAATACCAGGCGCTGCTGAACACCGAGCAGGTGCAGCTGGTGTTCGCGCCGGACGGTATCCGCCGCCTGGCAGAGATCGCTTTCTCGGTCAACGAGAAGGTCGAGAACATCGGCGCGCGCCGCTTGTACACCGTGATGGAGCGGCTGCTGGAGGACCTGTCCTTCCACGCCACCAAATCATCGGGCGAGACGGTCACTATCGACGCGGCCTATGTGGATGAGCGCCTGGGCGACCTGGCCGGCAACGAGGACCTGTCGCGCTACGTGCTGTAAGCCGTAGCCCGGTTCAGCGGCAATCCAACGACAAAGGGCGCACTTCGGTGCGCCCTTTGTCGTTTTGCAATGCGCCTGCTCAGTGCGCGTGCGCATGCCCCGCCGGCATTGGCGCGGTCAGCTCCAGCTCTGCGGCCGGCGTCTTCAGCTCGCGCAGGCTCTGGCCATCCGCGGGGATCTGCGTCCATTCGGTGCGGCCGTCCTCGCATTCCTGCACCACCGGGAAATACAGCTTGCCGGCCTGCTCGGGCAGCTTCATCAGCATCACGAACTCATCGAAATGCGCGTCGGCCAGCGAGCCGGCAAACCAGCGCAGCGTGCGCACGTCCTCGCTCACGGTCTTGCCATGCGAGGCATAGGGCTTGGCCAGCGGCGCGCGTTTCACTTCCAGTTGCCAGCCTGCCTTGGGCTGCGGATGGGCACCTTGCACGCCTTCCGGGATGGTTACGGTGATGGCGCGGGTGGCGCTGCCGTTGCAGCCATGGCCCACCATCAGTGCGCCTTTGAAGTAGCTGCCTGCCGTCGCGGCCTTTTGCTCGAACACGATGTGCGCGAACGCGGGGGGCGTCCAGCTTGCGCCAAGCGAGGCCAGCGCGATGGTCACTGCGGGCAGCAGGCGGGATGCGGTCATGTCGATTCTCCTGGGAAGCGCGTCAGTCTAGCGCCGAAGGCCGTCGGCGGCCCTGCGGCGCAGGGCCGCAGGCATGGTGTGCCCCGGAAATCATGTCGGAATTGTCTTACGCGGCTTTCGGAACGTCACGCCTGATTGCAGGAGGCGCCCATGCGTACGCTGTACATACGGTGTGGGCAAGCGCGGATCGCATGCGGCAAAGGCCGAGAGCGAGACCGCCCTCCACGATATCCGCCACTGAAAAAGGAGCACGACATGATGAAGAAATGGCTGAGCGCAGCAGTGTGTTCGATGATGTTTGCCGGCCCTGCCGCCCTCACGCTGGCGCATGCCGCACCCGCAGGTTCCAAAGCGGACTACGACGCGGCCGTGAAGGCTGCCAGCGCCAACTACAAGGCCGCGCGGACCCAGTGCAACAGCCTCAAGGACAACGCCAAGGACGTGTGCGTGAAGCAAGCCAGGCGCGACGAGGACGTGGCCAAGGCTAACGCCGAAGCGACCCGCGATGGCACCGCCAAGGCGCGCGCCAAGGCGGACAAGGTCAAGGCCGATGCCGATTACAGCGTGGCCAAGGAAAAATGCGATGACGCTAAGGGCAATGACAAGGAAGTGTGCGTAAAGGACGCCAAGGTTGCCCACGAGCAGGCCTTGGGCTCGGCCAAGGTCGAGAAGGCTGCCGCCACCGGCACCAGCACCGACGTAGCCGAAGCGCGCGCCGACGCCAGGAAGGACACCGTGGACGCCGCCTACAAGGCTGACAAGCAAAAGTGCGATGCACTGTCCGGCGACGCCAAGGATAAGTGCCAGGCTGACGTGAAGGCCAAGTACGCCAAGTAACCTGCCTGCGCGCGCTGGCTCGGCAGGCCGGGTCGGCACATCACCCATCCACAAATGAAGGCGTGGGAGCGAGATTCACGCTGGTAAGAGACTCAGGTAAGACACGCTGGTAAAGAGAAGAGTAAGACAGGTAAGCATTCGTAAGCACGCTGGTGCGTGTTGCGATGCGATGCCAAAGTGGCGGCCGGCACGATCGAAGGATCGCAGCCGGCCGGTTAGCACCCGCATCCCCAACCACCAACCTGGCAGGAGAAACGAAATGAAACGCGAGCTACTGTCCTCGTTCGGCGTACTGTGCGGCCTTGCCGCGGCCACTGTCTTTCTCTGCGTGCGCCCGGAGGCCGCGCCCGTACATCGCCAGGCGAGCGCGCCAGTGGTGGCGAAGCCCGCCGTGTTGGCCGGCACCACGCCGCAAGCCGCGGTGGAACTGGCCGTGCAGGCCGGCGATCTGGGCTCGCGCGCCGACCGCCATGCCAGCGACGCGCTGCGCATTGCCGAGCAAGCCTCTGGGCGGGAAGAGGACCTGGACTGGGACTACGTGCAGTTGCGCCTCTGAGGCCAGGTACTCCAGCCGAACGCCTAGCGCGATACCGGCCGCTTGCCCAGTTTGCGCTGCAGCGTGCGCCGATGCATATTGAGCGCGCGCGCGGTGGCCGAGATATTGCCCTCGTGTTCGGACAGCACCCGCTGGATGTGCTCCCACTCCAGCCGGGCCACCGATAGCGGCACCGGCTCTTCCATGGCGGCTTCGGCCGCGTCTTCCGATACCCCGGCCATCAGCGCTGTCAGGATCGAATCCACATTGGCCGGCTTGGCCAGGTACTCATCGGCACCATGCTTGACCGCGGCCACCGCGGTGGCAATGCTCGCATAGCCCGTCAGCACCAGGATGCGCGCATCGGGCAACGCCGCGCGCAGCGGCGCGACCAGTTGCAGGCCGGACTCGGCTGGCGCGGTGCTGCCGGCTTCCGGCGGCGCGCTCAGGTGCAGGTCCAGCGTGATGTAGTCAAACGGCGTTTGTGCGGCCAGCGCCAGCGCCTGCTGGCGGTTGTGGGCGATCTGCACGGCATAGCCGCGGCGCGTCAGCGCGCGCGCCAGGGCGCCCGCGAACACGGCATCGTCGTCGATGACCAGGAAAGGGGCGGCATCGCTGGCGCCGGGCTGTGCGCCATCGGCGGCGGGATTGTGGAGGGCGTCGGTCATCGCGGGCTCGTTGTCAGGGGTGAGGCAAACGGTGAGGCGGCCGGTAAGGCTGCCAGGGAAGGCGCGGGCAGGCGCAGCTCGGCCACGGTGCCGCCCTCATGGTGGTCATGCCAGGCCAGCCGGCCACCCATCTGCTGGGCCGCGCTTTGCGCCAGGTACACGCCAATGCCCTGGCCGCCATGCATGCTGGTCATCGGTGCTTCGCCCAGACGCGCGCGCTGGGATTTTGGGATGCCCAGGCCGCGGTCGGTGACGCGGAAGATCAGCGTCGGCAGCGCACGGTTGTCCTCCAGCGCGATGGCCAGGCGCAGCGGAATCTGCTCGTGCCCCGCGGCCAGCTGGCTGCGCGCGGCGTTGTCCAGCAGGATCGTCAGGATCTGCCCCACGCGCGCGGCCTCCACCGGCAGGGCCGCGGCTTCGCCAATGACATTGGCTTCCAGCCGGGCATGGGGGTGGCGCAATTGCCAGCGTTCCACATAACCGTCCAGCCACGCATCGATGCGCTGCGCAGCCGCGGTCTCGTGGTCGTCGCGCAGGCGGGCCAGGATCGATTTGCACAGCTCGAGCTGTTGTTCCATGGTCTGCAGGTCCGGCAGGTAGGCGCACACGTGCGTGGTGGCCAGGCGCGGGTCCGCCGCATCGGCGCGCAGTTCGCCGGCGATGACCGCCAGCGTGGCCAGCGGCGTGCCGATCTCGTGGGCGACCGCCGCGGCCTGGTCGTTCAGCGCTTCGATGCGTGCGTCGCGCAGCAACTGTTCGCGCGCCAGGTTGAGCTCCGCGTCGCGCTGGCGCAGCACGCCGGACAGGCGCGCCACGAAGACCGCGATCATGGTTGCGCTGGCGACAAAGTTGAGCCACATGCCGGCCAGGTGATAGTTGATGGCGTTGTCCGGGTTGTGCAGGTTCAGCGGCACATACTCGATCAGCATCAGGCTGTAGCAGGCCATCGCGTAGGCGGCGAGCGCGATCACGTTGCGCCACGGCAGGATGGCGGCGGCGATCGCCAGGCCCGGCAGGTAGAACGAGACAAAGGGGTTCGTCGCGCCGCCGGTGAAGAACAGGTTGGCCGACAGCGCCGTCAGGTCGACCATCAACTGGCCCATCAGCTCGGCGTCGCTCGGCATGCCGCCGCGGCTGGTGTGCATGCGCATGCGCAGGCCGGTGAGCAGGTTGAACACCGCTTGCAGGGAAAGGATCGCCAGCAGGGGGCTGTACGGCAGGATCACGCCGGCCACGGCCTCGCACGAAACCAGCAGCACCGCTTGCCCGCCCATCAGCGCCCAGCGCAGCCAGAACAGGCGGCGCAGGCTCATCAGGTTGTGGCGGACCGGGATGATGCTCGTGGCGGAGCCGGGGCGGGAGGGGGCCGTGTCTGGCGGCACGGCTGCGATGGTATCCATGCCGCGAGTTTAACAACGACCGGCGCCCGGCCTGCCGCGTGCGACACCGTGCCGCATTGGTTGGTGCCGGGGCCGCTGCCAGACTGGACGGTTCGCTGCCAGGTAGCCAACCGGTCAGTGGCGCGATTTGCGCCGCCTGGCTCACGTCGCCAGGGGCGTCATGGTCTAATGTTCTCTTTATGCAGTCCTTTGAATCTCAGTGGAGATAGTCCAGATGCAAGCCAGATTCCTCGTCGCGGTGCCCGCCGCCCTGCTCGCCGCGCTGTGCTCGAACGCGGCTTTCGCCCAGGTCGATGTCAGCAACGCCTGGGCGCGCGGCACCGTGCCGGCACAGACCGCCACCGGCGTGTTCATGACCCTGCATGCGCACGAACCCGCCAAGCTGATCGGCGTCAGTACGCCGGCGGCAGCCACGGCCGAAGTGCATGAGATGAAGATGGATGGCAACGTGATGCGCATGCGCGCCATTGGCGCGCTCGACCTGCCCCGCATGCAGGACGTCGAGCTCAAGCCGGGCGGCTATCACGTGATGCTGATGGGCCTCAAGGCGCCGCTGAAGAAGGGCGACACCGTTGCGCTGACGCTCAAGATCGAGCAGGGCGGCAAGGTGACCGAGCAGAAGGTCGACGCCGAAGTGCGCGACCTCACCGCAACGGCGCCGGCCGCCGGCGCGCACGGTGACCACAAGCACTGAAGCACTGAAGCCGTACAGGCAGCTAGCCGGGCTGCCTAGCTGCGCAGGCTGATCGCGTCGTCCGGCTCGTCGCCGGCGGCCACCGCGATCACGCGCTCGCGCAGCCAGCTATGGCCGGGATCGGCGTCAGTGCGGTCGTGCCAGATCAGGCTGAAACCAAAGCCCGGCAGGGGGAAGGGCGGATCGAACACCGCGAAGCGCGGATCCTCCTCGAACGCGGCCAGGCTGCGGCGCGCCGTGGTCAGGACCAGATTGGTGCCGGCAATCAGCGCCGGCGCCACGCTCCAGTGGGGCAGCACGCAGGCAATCTTGCGCCGCCCGCCCACCTTGGCCACGGCGGCGTCGATGGCATCCACGCGCTCGCTGTGGGTCGCCACCAGCACATGCGAGCGGGCCAGGTACGCCACCTGGTCAAGCTTGCCCAGGCCGCGCACCGTGGCCGCATCCACCATGCAGGCATAGGTTTCCTCGAACAGTTCCGTGCTGTGCACGCCTTCCGGGGGCTGCCCGAACACGCCCAGCGCCAGGTCGATCTCGCCGTCCGCGACCTTGGCTGTCATGGCTTCGCGGCTGGCCTGGCTGACCACCAGGTCGATGCCCGGGGCGATCTTGCGCACCGCGCGCAGCAGGCCGGGCAGCAGCGCCATGGCGCCGTAGTCTGACATGGCCAGGCGGAAGCTGCGGCGCGCCGTGGCGGGCTGGAAGCCGGAAGGCCCCAGCAGGATGCGCACCTGCGCCAGCGCCTCGGCCAGCGGGCCCGCCAGTTCGTGGGCGCGCGCGCTCGGCACCAGGCCGCCCTGGCCGCGCACCAGCAGCGGGTCGTCCAGCAACTGGCGCAGGCGGCCCAGCGCGTGGCTCACCGCAGGCTGGCTGAGGTGCAGGCGCAGGGCGGCGCGCGAAATATGTCGTTCGGCCAGCAGGGCTTCCAGCACCACCAGCAGGTTCAGGTCGATACCGCGGAGATCATTCATGCGGCGCATATTAACGCTATGAAACGAGAATTGGTAATTCGCGGCACAATATTTCACACTGAGGCATCCAATTTTTGGCGAAGGAGATGCCAAAATGCATGGCCTCAATCACTTTTCGCCGGCGCTAGCCGGCCTCGTTCCTGTTCTGGTGGCCACTGTTTCCGGAGCGGTGATCCCCTTTCAGGCCGGCGCCAACGCCGCGCTCGGGCGCAGCCTGGGCCATCCGCTGTGGGCCACTGTGGTGTCGCTGCTGGTCAGCCTGGTGGTGGTGGTGCCGCTGCTGTGGCTGCTGAAGGTTCCGCTGCCCACGCTGGCGGTGGGCGGGCCGGGCTGGATGTGGGTCGGTGGCGTGGCGGGCGTGTTCTACATTACCGTGGCGCTGGTGCTGGCCCCGCGCCTGGGCGCCGGCGGCTTTATCGCGGCGGTGGTGGCGGGGCAGATGGTGGGCGCGCTGCTGCTTGACCAGTTTGGCCTGGCGGGCTTCGCGGCGCGCGCCGTGACGCCGGGGCGCATGGCCGGCGCCGCGCTGGTGGTGCTGGGGGTGGTGGTGATGCAGTTCGCCGCGGCGGGCGCGGCCAGCACAACGCCAGCGCAGGCGGCGAACTGATCAGCCTTTGGTTTGCGTCTGGCCGGCATCCTCGCGGCGGCGCGTCAGGCAGGCGGGGCACAGGCAGTGCTGGCCCGGCACGATCTGGCGGGCGGGCAGCAGCGGCTGGGTGGCGCACCAGCAGTGGGGCAGACCGGCGGCATAGCCGCAGACAAAGCCGGCGCCGCAGGCGCTGCAATGCTCGATCGGGCGCAATTGCCCCGTCAGCACGGTGGCCGGGTCGCTCACGGCTTGTCCCTGGGCGGCTCGTCTTCCTGGCCCAGCCGGGACATGGCGGAGCGCATCAGCCGCATCTGGCCCGAAAAATTGGTGCACGCATCGCAAATGGCCATGTGTCCGCGCATGCGCACGCGCTCGAACCAGCTCAGTGGCCGGTCCATGCTTTCCATGGTCAGGTGGTGGATCTCGCGGCAGTTTGGCAGCAGCCGGCGGCGGGAGGGCGTATCAGGCATGGCTTCCTTCGGTCGGAGAGGCGGTTTAGGGCCGGGGCGGCTTGCCTGGCTGCCCCGGCCTGCTTGCAAGGTCGGGCGAGCGTCGGGCGCTCACGCCTTTTGTCCAAACCAGTTCAGTTCCAGGCACTCGCGCAGGCGCATGCGGGCTCGGTACAGCATGACCCAGGCATTAGTCGTCGTGATCTCGAGTTCCTGACAGATTTCTTCGGTTTCCAGCTCTAGCCATTCCCGCATCATGAAAATCCGGCCGATCTTGGCGGGCAGCTTGTCCACGCACAGTTGGAGGATCTCGAAGAACTCGCGGCGCTCCAGCGCGCGGTCCGGGTTGCCCCAATCGGAAGGTGGCGTATGGTAGTGGCCGTTCTTGGCGAACAGGGCGTCGAAGGCATCGATGTCCGACTGCGCCTCGCCGTCCTCGTCGCCGCCGCCGCCCAGGGTCAGGCGCACTTCGCGCCGGCCGCTGCGCAGCGTATCGATGATCTTGTGCTTGAGGATGCCGATGAGGTAGGTCTTCAGGGCGGACTGGCCGCTGAAGCGCTCCGGGTGTTCCAGCGCGGCCACCAGGGTGTCGGAGACGGTATCCTCGGCCAGTGCCTGGTCGCGCAGTTGCAGGCGGGCGAAGCGCAGCAAATGGGGGCGCAGGGCGCTAAGATCGTCGGGGTGCAGGCTCATTGTGTTGCCGCTATTCGGTGGCGATGCGACTGTTGGACAGCTATTTGACAACGGCAGGACAACCGTTGGACAACTGTTGCGTGGATAGAACGCCATGGTGCGCCGCAGTACGCATGCACCGGTTTTGACCCCCCGCTGCACCACCGTCTGCACGCGTGCGCCGCGGTTTCTTGTAAAATCGGCGCCTGCCGCGGCCGGAGGTGGCCTATTCGGGGTAAAAAGCCCCTTAACCCATGGTGCACCGCCGGTCAGAATTGCCATGATACCTGTTGAATCTCACGGATGTCCCTTGCCATGAACGCCGACACCCCTGGGCCTGCCGCTACCGCGGTGGCCGCAATTGCCCCAGCCCTCAAGGCCGAAATCCTTGCCGAGGCGCTGCCCTATATCCGCAAGTTCCACGGCAAGACCATTGTGGTCAAGTACGGCGGAAACGCGATGACCGAGGAAAAGCTCAAGCACGGCTTTGCGCGCGACGTGATCCTGCTCAAGCTGGTCGGCATGAACCCGGTCGTGGTTCACGGCGGTGGCCCGCAGATCGACGAAGCCCTGAAGAAGGTCGGCAAGGTCGGCACGTTCATCCAGGGCATGCGCGTCACCGATGAAGAGACCATGGAAGTGGTCGAATGGGTGCTTGGCGGCGAAGTGCAGCAGGACATCGTCATGCTGATCAACCAATATGGCGGCCAGGCTGTGGGCCTCACCGGCAAGGACGGCGGCCTGATCCGCGCCAAGCGCCTCAAGATGCCGGACCGCGAAAGCCCCGGCGCCTTCATCGACATCGGCTTCGTGGGCGATATCGAGGCCATCAACCCGGCGGTGGTCAAGGCCCTGCAGGACGACGCCTTCATCCCGGTGATCTCGCCGATCGGCTTTTCCGACGACGGCCAGGCCTACAACATCAACGCCGATGTGGTGGCGGGCAAGATGGCCGAGATCCTCAAGGCCGAGAAGCTGGTCATGATGACCAACATCCCGGGCGTGATGGACAAGGCCGGCAACCTGCTGACCGACCTGTCGGCGCGCGAGATCGAGGAACTGTTCGCGGACGGCACCATCTCCGGCGGCATGCTGCCCAAGATCTCGTCGGCGCTGGACGCGGCCAAGAGCGGCGTGAATTCGGTGCACATCATCGACGGCCGCATCGAACACTCGCTGCTGCTTGAAATCCTGACCGAACAAGCGTTCGGTACCATGATCCGTTCGCACTAGAACGCATCTACGGCAGCGCGCGCCGCGCGCTGCCGCTTCACTTCTTTCTTCCCGCGTGCCCACTATTTCCCCGCCCTTGCGCCGCAGCCTGCGCGGTGCGCGCCGACGCCGCCCCGCGGGCGACAATTCCGGCCGCACGGTCTGGCTGTTCGACCTCGACAACACGCTGCACGACGCGTCGCATGCGATCTTTCCCGCCATCAACCAGTTGATGACGGCGTATGTCGCACGCGTGCTGGGCTGTGACGAGGCCACCGCCAGCGAGGTTCGGGTGAAGTACTGGCAGCGCTATGGCGCGACGCTGCTGGGCATGATCCGCCACCACGATGTAGACCCGGCCGACTTCCTGCGCGCCGCGCATGATTTCCCCGAGCTGGCGGAGATGGTGCGGGTGCGCAGTGGCCTGGTCGGCCACCTGCGCCGCCTGCCCGGGCGCAAGATCCTGGTGACCAACGCACCGGAGCAATACGCGCGCGCGGTCATGAAGGTGGCTGGCATCCAACAGTGTTTCGAGCGGGTGGTCGCCATTGAGGACATGTGGGTGCACGGCCATCTGCGGCCCAAGCCGGACCGGCGCATGCTGCGCCGGTTGCTGGTGCAGCAGCGGGTGGCGCCGCACCGCGCGGTGCTGGTGGAAGACACGTTGTCCCACCTCAAGCGCTACGCGGGCACGGGCATTCGCACGGCCTGGGTGACGGGCTACCTGCGCACGCTGGCGCCATCGCGCCCGCACGACGTGCCGATGCCCGCGGGTTCCGCCGTGGCGGGCGCCAGCGGCGACGCCGTGCTGCGCAGCACGCTGGATGCGCAGGACCGGCAGCACACCGGCCACGCCGCGCAGGAACATTCAGTGACGCTGGTGGCGGCCGAGACGCAGGATCCGCCCGCGCTGGCGACTGGCACGACAGCGCCGCAGGCGCTGCCGGCATCGGCGCCGCGCGTGCGCGCGCGGATCGTAAATCGCCCCGGCTATGTGGACGTAAAAGTACAATCCATGCATCAACTCCAACGACGAATGCGGAGAATCGGGTCATGATGCACAGTAACGGGCACCCATCGGGTGCGGCTCCGGCCGCCGCCGGGCAGGGCGCAGGCGCCGACGGGGCGCCGGCACGCAAACGCCCGCGTCCTGGCGAGCGGCGTGTGCAGATACTGCAGACGCTGGCCGGGATGCTGGAAGTGCCGCGTGGGGAAAAGGTCACCACCGCGGCGCTGGCTGCCAAGCTCAGCGTATCGGAGGCGGCGCTGTACCGCCATTTCGCCAGCAAGGCGCAGATGTTCGAAGGCCTGATCGGCTTTATCGAGCAGACCGTCTTCGGACTGATCAACCAGATCACCACCCAGGAAGAACATGGCCTGCGCCAGGCGCACGCCGTGGTGCGCATGCTGCTGTCCTTTGCCGAGAAAAATCCCGGCATGACGCGCGTGCTGACCGGCGAAGCGCTGGTGGGCGAGCATGATCGCCTGCAGGAGCGCATCAACCAGGTAGTGGACCGGATCGAGGCCTCGCTGCGGCAGTGCCTGAAGATCGCCATCAGCCAGGGTGCGTTTCCGCCCGACGCCGATGTGCCGGTGCGCGCCGCGCTGATCGTGGCGACCGTGCAGGGGCAGTGGCATCGCTATGCCAAGAGCGGCTTTCGCAAACTGCCCAGCGAGAATGCGGACGCGCAGTTGCGCGTGTTGCTCGGCTAGGTTGCGCCAGCGGTCATGAACAAGGGCAGGCTTGCGCCTGCCCTTTCTTGTTAGTCCGCGCAGGCGCGTACCGGCACGCGGCGATCGACTGGCCCGATGCGATCGAACCGGCGGCGCAGCGCAGCACCGAGCGCGGCAAACGCCAGCAGCGGCAGGCCGATCCACGCACACTCCAGCCAGAAGCGCGCAGCGCCAAACAGGCCCGCGCCGGCCAGCGGCAGCGGCCGCCGTCCCAGCACTGCCGCCAGCGCGAGTGGCGGGGCGCAATGAAGGTAGGTTGGCATGGCGTTGCGCCTTCGATCAGGCCGATGCCGGGGCCGCCGCGGCGGCGGCGTCTTCTTCGCCGGACGGGGCAGCGGGCTTGTCGCGCAGCGGCTGCCATGCGGCGCCCGCGGCGTACCAGTCGATGCGCCGGGTCATGACCATGATGGCGGCCAGGATCACGAACATCAGCAGCGAGCCCAGCATCAGCGCATTGTCCTCCGACAGCAGCAGGCCATAGAGCGCGCCGTACAGCACCGTCAGCAGCGTGGCAAAGGCCAGCCCACGCCGCCAGCTCTGCAGCACGAACGACAAGTAAAAACCCAGCAGCCCGATACAGGCACCGCTGGCCGCCAGGTAGGCCAGCGCGAACGAGATATGCTCGGACAGGCTCAGCAGCAACAGGAAGAACACCGCCAGCGCCAGGCCGACCAGCAGGTACTGGATCGCGTGGATGCGCAGGCGCTTGACCAGTTCGAACATGAAGAAGCCGGCGAAGGTCAGCAGCACGAACATGGCGCCATACTTCACCGCGCGCTCCGCCTGCAGGTAGATGTTGACCGGGTCGATCAGCGTCACCGACACCGTTTCCAGCGTGCCGTCGCCCGAGCCAGCGAGCTGGCCACGGGCCTTGGTGTTGTACGAGGTCACGCTCCAGTTGCTGCGAAAGCCCTGCGCGCTCACGCTGCGGGTGCGCGGCAGGAAGTCTCCGTCGAAACTCGGATGCGGCCATGCGGAATCGAGCGAGATGTCGTTCTGGTCGCCCACCGGGGTGAAGGCCAGCGACTGCGCGCCCAGCAGCGGCAAGGTCAGCGAGAACGGCACCACGCGCCGTGCCTGCGCGGACCTGCCATCCAGGCCGGGCTTGACGGCCTTGGCGGGCGGCAGGTCGATCTCGGCGTGCAGGCCTTGGGACAGGCTCTTGAGCAGCGCGCCTTGCTCCAGCTTCAGCGCCTTGCCGTCCAGCTCGAACGCGGGCGCCGCCATCAGGCCGCGCGTGTCGCTGATGCCGATCGTGATGTACGGCTGGCCTACCTCAAAGCCGACGTGGCCGGCCGAGCGCGGCAGCTCGACCGGATCGGGCAGCGCGATGGTGCCCTGCCAGCGGCTTTGCATCTCGTACACCAGCACCTTGTGAATGCCGCGGTAGCGCTCGCTCGGCGTGATCTCGCCCTTGACCCGCAGCGTGGTGGGGAAGACCAGCATCTGCCCGGCCTGCGCCTGCAGCACGGTGGCATTCGGCCGCTTGGGGTCGCTGCTGTCCGTCACGCGCAGGATCTCCTTGTACGGCAGCACCAGCACCGGGCCGGTCAGGGTTTGCGGGCCGGCGTAGCTCTGCCAGACGCTGCGCACCGCTTCCTCGCGGTAGTGCTTGCGGTCCTGCACGGCGTTGCCCACGAGGTGCAGCGGGATCAGGATCAGCAGGATCAGGAACGCCGTGATGGCGGATTTGAAAAACAGGATTCGGTTCATGGCGGCAGGCGCGCGGGAGTGACGATGCCGCTAGCTTAGGGTTGCCATGTGAGCCGCCGCGGAAGCCTGCGTGAAGCGATTCGCGCGATTGTGTGTTGAGTGTGAAGCGTGTGAGGCGTGTGAAGCCGCTACGCCGCAGGCAGCGTCAGCGTCGCGCACGCGCCACCCTCGGCGCGGTTGGCCAGCGTGATGTCACCGCGATGCAGCGTGGCGATCTCGCGTACGAAGCACAGGCCCAGCCCGGTGCTCTTGTCTTGCCCGCCGGGGCGCGGCAGCGAATAGAAACGCTCGAACAGGCGCGGCAGCGCATAGTCGGGAACGCCGGGGCCGTGATCGCTGACGCGCACGGCGATCATGTTGGCGGGCGCATTGCCGTGCGCCACGCACACGTCGACCGTACTGGCCGCTGGCGCAAAGTCGATGGCATTTTCCAGCAGGTTGCCCAGCGCCTGGTGCAGCAGGAACGGATCGCCCCTCACCACCGCTGCGGGCTGGCCCGGCGGCAGCAAGCGCAGCGTCAGGTCGCGCTGGCGGGCGCGCGGCTCCAGCTCATGCAGCAACTGCTCGATCAGCGGCTCCAGTGCAACCGGTGCGTGGGTCTCCAGGCTCTGGCGCTGCTCCAGCGCCGCGAGCGCCAGCAGCTTGCGGATCATTTCCTCAAGCCGCTGCGCCTGCCGTCGGATATTGGCGACGAAGCGGTCGCGGTCGGTGGCCGGCATGTCCTCCTGCAGCAACTCGGCGGCGCCGCCGATGGCCGCCAGCGGGCTCTTCATCTCGTGCGTCAGCGTGTGGATATAGTGCTCGACGTACTGTTTGTCCTCCAGCCGCAGGCGCATGCTCTCTACCGAGCGCCCCAGCTCGGCCAGCTCGCTGGCGCCGCGCAGCGGCATCTCGGCGCGCTCGCCCGATGCCACGGCACGCGCGTAGCGCTGCAGGCGGCGCAGGCCGTGCACCAGCCACAGCGTGCAGGCCAGGCCGATCACGAACGCACCGCCCATCAGCAGCAGGCCGTTGAGCAGGATCTTGCGCTGGCTGCGCTCGATGAACGGCGCCATGGTCACATTGGGCTTGGCCACGGTCAGCACGCCGATGGTCTTGCTGCCGTCGCGGATGGGGGCTGCCACGTGCATCACGGTGCTGGCGTCGTCGTCGGGGTTGGCGCGGGTGCTGCGCGCGCCGTACTCGCCGCGCAGCGTGCGGTAGACGTCGTTCCAGCGCGAGTAATCCGCGCCCACGGCGGTCTCGCCGGAATCGAAGCGCACGATGCCGCGCTCGTCCGTGATGTAGATGCGGTAGCCCACCGCATCCTTGTGCATGCCCCACACATTGGCGTCGACCTTGTCCTCGCGCAGCCGGGCCAGGCGGCGCGCAAAGGCGCCGTTGGCAATGCGGCCGCTCTTCATGTCGTCGGCGGCCAGCACCGCCAGCACGTGGGCGGTGTCGACCAGCGTGTCTTCCATGGCCTGCCGCACACCAGGCTTGACCTCCTGCACGAACACCCGCAGCGTGAGGAAAGCCGCCAGCCCGACGATAAGGAAGAAGCCGAGGAAGATGCGAAGCCCGATATGCATGCGTGGCCGTGGGTGGGTGGTGAATAAGGTGGAAGCGGGGCTCAGCCTTCGAGCGAATACCCCATGCCGCGATGGGTGCGGATCGAATCGCACTCGGGATCGAGCGCGCGCAGCTTGGCGCGCACCGTCTTGATATGCGTATCGACGGTGCGGTCGATGGTGTCGAGCGCATCGTGCCAGACCAGGTCCATCAGCTGCGCGCGCGAATAGATGCGCCCGGGGTGCTGCAGCAGCAAGGCCAGCAGGCGGTACTCGTAGCGGGTCAGGTCGAGCCACTGGCCACGCCAGGCCAGGCGCGCACCGTCGGCATCGAGCGTGAAGCCTTCGGGCGGCGCCGGGGCTTGCACCGGCTCCTGCGGTGCGGCGTGCTTGCCGGCACGCCGCAGGATCACGCGCACCCGCGCCGCCAGTTCGCGCGGCGAGAAGGGCTTCACCACATAGTCGTCGGCGCCGATTTCCAGGCCGACGATGCGGTCGATTTCCTCGTTGCGCGCGGTGAGGAAGATCACCGGCACATCGGAGAAGGTGCGCAGCGTGCGGCAGACTTCGAAGCCATTGATGTCGGGCAGGCCGACGTCCAGGATCACCAGGTCCGGCGCCTGCGCGCGCAGGCGCGCCAGCGCGGCGCTGCCGAGCGCGCAATGCTCGACCGTCATGCCTTCGGTGGACAGCGCATAGAGGATGGTGTCCGCGATCGCGGATTCGTCTTCGATGACCAGGATGCTGGGTGGTTTCGTCAAGGCAGGATTGGCGTTGGGTTAGCGTCTGGCGGCGCGCCGCCGCCGGCGCGCTTGTTTGCTCTATAATAAGCGGGTCGCGCCGATTTGAAGACTGGCTTGCGGGCGCGCGGCGGCATGGTAACCCCTGGAGGATTGGTTTTGGGGGTTCCGGCAGCCAATATAAATGCGGCTAAAGAGGTGGGTCGGTTCCCTGCCACGCAAGGCACCGGCACGCGGGACGCAAGACCCGTGCAAAACCCGATTTGGCTGCGCCGTCGTTGATGCTGTGCTTGATGTCAGGTTTGATGTCATCCGCAGGCAACGTCCACGCAAGGCCGGTCGGGTTTTTTTACGCCTGTTTGCCAACGGGCTTATTCCATGACAGACGTAGCTCCGCCTCCTGCCGCGCTTGCCCTGCCGACCGACTCGGTCGGCATCGTCGCGCCGCAGTGCATGCATTTCACCGAGCCGCTGAAGCTGCGCAACGGCACCTCGCTCGCCGACTACGACCTGATGGTCGAGACCTACGGCATGCTCAACGCCGCGCGCTCCAACGCCGTGCTGGTGTGCCACGCGCTTAACGCCTCGCACCACGTGGCCGGCGTGTATGAGCATGACCCGCGCGATGTCGGCTGGTGGGACAACATGGTCGGCCCGGGCAAGCCGCTCGACACCGACCGCTTCTTTGTCATCGGCGTCAACAACCTAGGCTCCTGCTTCGGCTCGACTGGCCCGATGAGTGCCAACCCCGCCACCGGCCAGCCCTACGGCGCCACCTTCCCGGTGGTCACCGTGGAAGACTGGGTCAATGCCCAGGCGCGCGTGGCGGACCGGTTCGGCATCACCCAGTTCGCGGCGGTGATGGGCGGCAGCCTGGGCGGCATGCAGGCGCTGGCCTGGAGCCTGATGTACCCGGATCGGCTGCGCCACTGCATCGTGGTGGCCTCCACGCCCAAGCTCTCGGCGCAGAACATCGCCTTCAACGAGGTTGCGCGCAGCGCCATCCTGTCGGACCCCGATTTCCACGGCGGCAACTACTACGCGCACGGCGTCAAGCCCAAGCGCGGCCTGCGCGTGGCGCGCATGATCGGCCATATCACCTACCTGTCCGACGAGGACATGGCGGAGAAATTCGGCCGTGAGCTCAAGACCGATGACATCCGCTTCTCCTTTGATGTCGAGTTCCAGGTGGAGAGCTACCTGCGCTACCAGGGTGACAAGTTCGCCGAGTACTTCGATGCCAACACCTACCTGCTGATCACGCGCGCGCTCGATTATTTCGATCCGGCGCTGGCCTTCGGCGGCGATCTCACGCGCGCGGTGTCGCAGACGCAGGCCAGCTTCCTGGTGGCCAGCTTCACCACCGACTGGCGCTTCGCCCCCAATCGCAGCCGCGAACTGGTCAAGGCCCTGCTCGACAACAAGCGCCCGGTCAGCTATGCGGAGATCGATGCGCCGCACGGGCACGATGCCTTCCTGCTGGACGACCCGCGCTATCACAACCTGATGCGCGCCTATTACGAACGCATCGCCGAGGAGATAGGCGCATGAATGCCGCGGCCAACCCCAATATCCTGGCGCTGCGCCCCGACTTCCGCGCCATCGCGCGCTGGATCGAGCCCAATTCCACCGTGCTCGACCTGGGCTGCGGCGACGGCAGCCTGCTGCGCGTGCTGCAGGATGAGCTCGACGTGCAGGCCTACGGCATCGAGATCCAGGACGAAGGCGTGCTGGCGTGCGTGCAGAAGGGCGTGCACGTGATCCAGCAGAACCTGGAAGGCGGCCTGGCGCTGTTCGAGGACAAGAGCTTCGATACGGTGATCCTGTCGCAGACGCTGCAGACCATCCACAACACCGCGCAGGTCCTGCGCGAGACGCTGCGGGTGGGGCGCGAATGCATCGTGTCCTTCCCCAACTTCGGCTACTGGCCGCACCGGCTGTCGGTGTTCCGCGGGCGCATGCCGGTGTCGGAGGCGCTGCCGTACCAGTGGTACAACACGCCGAACGTACGCGTGCTGACCATCAGCGACTTTGAGTCGCTGGCGTCCAAGGTTGGCCTACGCGTCCTTGACCGCGTGGTGATGCACGAGGGTGTGACGGTCAACTGGGGCTCGAACTGGCGCGGCAGCCTGGCGGTGTACCGGGTTTGCGCCGCCTGAGCCGGCGAGGGCGCGGGGCTGCGCTTAGCTGTCCGCCGCGCTAGCTGCTGGTCTCCAGCGCGGCCTGCGCCACCAGGTAGTCAATAAAGGCGCGCACCTTGGGGGCCAGGTGGCGGGTTGGCGTGTAGACCGCGAAGGCCGTGCCTACGTAGGGTTCGAGGACTTCCCAGTCGTCCAGCACCGGCACCAGGCTGCCCGACGCCAGCGCCGCGGCGGCCGAGAAGTCCGGCACCAGCCCGATGCCCCCGCCGGCCTGCGCCATGGCGACAATGGCCGCGCTGTTGTTGAGCGTGACCTTCGGCGGGATGCGCAGCGCCACGGTCTGCCCGTCGCGCCTGCGCTGCAGGCTCCAGCGCTCGCCAAAGGCGCCATAGCCCAGGTAGAGGCAGCGATGCCCGGCCAACGCCGCCGGCTCGGCTGGCGTGCCATGCCGCGCCAGCCAGCCGGGTGCCGCCACCAGCCGGTAACGCACCGCGCGGATTGGCCGCGCTGCCAGGCCCGGCGCCAGTTCGCGCGCAATGCGGATGGCCACGTCCACGCCTTCTTCCACCAGGTCCACAAGGCGGTCCGCCAGCGTCAGCTGCAGGTCCAGCGCGGGAAAGCGGTCCAGCAGGGCCGGCAGCCGCGGCGCCAGCCAGGCCTGCCCGAACACCACCGGTGCGCTGACCCGCAGCACGCCGTGCGGCTCGCCGCCGTGGTCGCTGGCCAGCGTGCTGACTTCCTGCGCCGCGGCCACCATCCGGGCGCACGCGGCGTGCACGGCCTGTCCGAGCTCAGTCAGGGTGAAGGCGCGCGTGGTCCGTTGCAGCAGGCTCGCGCCGATGGCCGCTTCCAGCCGCGTCACATGGCGGCTGACGGCGGAGGGTGTCATGCCCAGCTCGCGGGCTGCGGCGGAGAAACTGCCGCATTCCACCACCCGGGCGAATACGGCCATGGCGTTGAGTTGCGCGACCGGCATGGACTGGCTCCCGTATTTGTGATTACAGGTCAAATAGTAATTGCTTGTGGGGTGGATTGTTGACCTGAATGCGCGATGGAACAATGGCATCCAAGCGTACGAAGCTTCGCAGGAGACTTTCATGAATATCGATCGATCTGGCGCCGCCGTGGCTTCCCCGGCCGCCACCCCCGCCCCGCAAGCCACGGAACCCGCCCGGCGCGGCGGTGCCTGGCGCATGGTGGCCGCCATGGGCCTGTCGGGCACCATCGGCTGGTTCGTGGTGACCAGCGGGCAGTCGCCGCTCGACGTCGTGTTTTTCCGCTGCATCTTCGGCGGCGCCGCGCTGCTGGGCACGCTCGCCCTGCGGCGCGGCTGGCAGCCCATGCGCGCCCGCGACTGGGGCTGGCTGGCGCTGGGCGGCGTTACGCTGATCCTCAACTGGCTGGCCTTGTTCTCCGCCTATTCGTACAGTGGCATTTCGGTGGCCACGGTCGTTTATCACACCCAGCCCTTCTTCCTGCTGCTGCTGGCTGCGCTGTTCCAGCGCGAGGCCATCGCGCCCGGGCGGCTTGCCTGGCTGGTGCTGGCCTTTGGCGGCGTGATGCTGATCACAGGGCTGGAGCACGGCGGTGCCACCGGCGGCATGCTGGCCGGGGTCGGGCTGGCGATGCTGGCGGCGTTGCTGTACGCCATCACCACCATGGCCACGCGCCGCCTCAAGGGGGTTCCGGCGGGGCAGATCGCGGGCCTGCAGATGGCGATGGGGGTGGTCATGCTGTTCCCTCTGGCGCATCCAGCGGTCGAGACGTTCGGCGGGCGGACCTGGGGGGCATTGCTGGCGCTAGGCCTCGTGCATACCGGCGTGATGTACACGCTGCTGTATGGCGCCTTCCAGCGCCTCAACGTGCTGTCGATCGCCACGCTCTCGTTTGTCTATCCGCTGGTGGCCATCGTGATTGATGTGCTGGTGTTCGGGGTGGTGCTCACGCCGCCGCAGCTCGCTGGCATGGCGCTGATCCTGTTGGCGGTGATCGGCAACCAGCTTGGCTGGAATCCGCTGCGGCAGGCGCGGGCGGGGGGGCTGACCCGGCGACGGATTGGAGGGGGGCGCCCGGTTGACGCGGTGCCAGCGCCCGTCTGCCGTTTGCAGTATTATCGAACGATCGTACTTTTTTGGCCCCCGACATGTCCGCCACGCCAGCCAGCCAGACCATCCATTCCTTCGACCACGCGATCGCGCTGGAGCCGGCGGGAGGCAATCTTTTCCACGGCCGCACCACGCCGGCCTACTGGAACATGATCGGCCCCTTCGGTGGCATTACGGCGGCCACCTTGCTGCAAGCGGTGCTGCAACATCCCGAGCGGCTGGGCGATCCGTCCGCGCTGACCGTCAACTTTGCCGGCCCGATCGTCGAAGGGCCGTTCGTGATCGAAGCGCGTCCGGTGCGCACCAACCGCAACACCCAGCACTGGACCATCGAACTGCGCCAGGGCGATGAAGTGGCGACCACGGCTACCGCCTTCTTCGCCGTGCGCCGCGAGACCTGGAATTGCGGCGAGGCCGTGTTCCCGCAGGTGCCGCCGGCAAGCGATGTCGCCCCGATGGCCGGTTTCGCACCGGTGCGCTGGCTGGACGCGTATGAGTTGCGGCCGGTGCGCGGCGCCAAGCCGAATGTCGAGGCCGGCACCGAGAACCCGGACAGCGTGACCCAGTTCTGGCTGCGCGATGCGCCCGCGCGCACGCCGGACTTCGCCGCCATGGCGGCATGGTGCGACACCTTCTACCCGCGCATCTTCCTCAAGCGCGCCGGCTTCGTGCCGGCCGGCACGGTGTCGCTGACCACGTATTTCCATGCCGACGCCCCGACCCTGGCAGCGCTGGGCAACAGCCATGTGCTGGGCAGCGCCCAGGCGCAGGTGTTCCGCCAGGGCTTCTTCGACCAGAGCGCGCAGATCTGGAGCCCGCAGGGAGAACTGCTCGCGACCTCGCACCAGATCGTCTACTACAAGCAGTAAGAGGCCATTTCCAAAAGATGCTGGCGTCGTTGCCCGGCCTTGGCCGATCCGCTTGTACTGTCTGCGGCCGCGCGCCTGGCCAGAACCGCTTCGCTTCATTTTGAAACAGTCAGCCTCTAGCGAGCAGGCATTCGCGCTGCTGGGCGCCGGGGGAGGCTAGGCCGCGGCGCGGGCCCGGGCTTCGTAGCGATGCACGGTGTTGCGCATCGCCCATAGCAGCACTACGCCGGGCACGGCCACCACCACGGTGCTCAGGTAAAAGGCCGACCAGCCGAAGGCCTCCACCAGGTAGCCTGAGCTGGGGCCGACATAGACGCGCCCGACCGAGGCCAGCGCCGAGAGCAGCGCGTACTGGGTGGCCGAGAACGAGCGGTTGCACAGCGTCATCAGCAGCGCCACGAAAGCCGCCGTGCCCATGCCGCCACAGAGGTTCTCCACCGCGATGGTGGCGCCCATGGTCCACAGGTGCGGCGGCGTCACCGCCAGGATCCAGTAGCCGAGGTTGGACACCCCCTGCAAGATGCCGAACAGCATCAGCGAGCGGTACAGGCCAAGGCGCACCATCAGCGTGCCGCCGAACAGCGCGCCCACAATGGTGGCGGCCAGCCCTAGCGTCTTGTTGACCAAGCCGACTTCACCGGCCGAAAAGCCCACGCCGCGGATCAGGAAGGTGGTGGACAGGCTGCCGGCAAACGCATCGCCCAGTTTGTAGAGCACGATCAGCAGCAGCAGCCACCAGGCGCCCGGGCGCGAGAAGAAGTCGCGCAGCGGGCCCAGGATGGCTTCCTCCATGGAGCGCGGCGTGCGCGCCGGAGACTCTGCCTCGGGCGCCCACAGCAGGCTGACGATGCCGATGCCCATCAACCCCGCCATCAGCAGGTACATCTGCTGCCAGCCCAGCACGCGGTCGGCCAGCCACAGCGCCAGCCCGCCCGACACCAGCATTGCCAGCCGGTAGCCCAGCACCTTGACCGCCGCTCCCACGCCACGCTCTGGCGCGCGCAGCACGTCGGTGCTGTAGGCGTCGAACACGATGTCCTGCGAGGCAGACAGGAAGGCCACCAGCGTGGCCAGCGCCGCCAGCGTCCACAGCGCCTCGTGCGGCGGGCAGAAGGCCATGCCCGCGATGCCCAGCACCAGCCCGATCTGGGTCACCAGCAGCCAGCCGCGGCGCCGGCCCAGCAGCGGCGGCGTATAGCGATCCATCAGCGGGGCCCACAGGAACTTGAAGATATAGGCCTGGCCCACCAGCGAGAAGAAGCCGATGGTCTTGATATCCAGCCCTTCCACCGTCATCCAGGCCTGCAATGTGCCGGAGGTGAGCGCCAGCGGCAGCCCGGACGCGAAGCCCAGCGTGAGCATGGCGCCGATGCGGCGATTGCGGAAAATGTCGAGATAGGCTTGAAAGGTCATGAATCAGGATGGCAGGCGGGCAATCGGGGCAATCGGGGCAATCAGGCTTGGCAAGGCGCCGTGTATTATTGCATTACCGTCAGCGCCGCCCCGATGCGCGGGATGTGCCGGGCCTGGACCGTGTCCTGGCCGCATCAACCCTTGCTTACCCTGCTTGCCGAAAACCGCATCCAAGGAATCGTTCATGTCCGATCGCCAGCGTTGTCAGTACCGCCACCGGCGGGCCGGGATTGCGTTGCCACGTCGACTGGCCGCGCTGGCGCTGGCGGCCGGCGCAGCGTTGAGCATGAGCGCAGTCGAGGTCCAGGCCCAGGCCCAGCCGCAGGAAGCTGAAGATGGCATCCGCGTGCAACGCGGCGGCGCGTCCATCCGCCAGATCGTGCCGGTCGAGGTCATCGAGCAGCAGGCTTCGCAGGAGTACGAGCAACTCAAGGAAGAGGCGCAAGCCAAGAAGACACTGGTCGGCGACAACAACCCGCAACTGGTGCGCCTGCGCGCCATCGCCAAGCGCATCCTGCCGCAGACCCCGCGCTGGAACGAGCGCGCTAAGCAATGGAAGTGGGAAGTCAACCTGATCAACTCCAAGCAGGTCAATGCGTTCTGCATGCCCGGCGGCAAGATTGCCTTCTACTCCGGCCTGCTCGACCAGCTCAAGCTGACCGATGAGGAAGTCGCCATGGTGATGGGGCACGAAATCGCCCATGCGCTGCAGGAGCATGCGCGCGAGCGGGCAGCCCAGTCCGAGATCACCAACCTGGGCGCCAACGTGATCTCGCAACTGTTCGGCTTCGGCAATCTCGGCAATATGGCCCTGGGCACCGGCGCGCAGTTGCTCACGCTGCGTTTTTCGCGCTCGGACGAGACCGAAGCCGACCTGGTCGGCATGGACATCGCCGCGCGTGCCGGCTACGACCCGCGCGCCGCCGTGTCGCTGTGGCAAAAGATGGGGGCGGTCTCGCAATCTTCGGCGCAGTCGGGCTCGGAGTTCCTCTCCACCCATCCATCGGGCCGCACCCGCATCGCCGAGCTGGAGAAGCACCTGCCCGAGGTGTTGCCGCTCTACGCGCGCGCGATCGATTCCAGCGTTGGTAAGCTGCCGCCCTATCGGACCAATATGGCCAACCTGAGCGGCGCGCCGGTCGACAGCGGAGATGACGACCGTCAAAAGCCACTAAAAAAGTAAAGACATCCGAGAGGCTCTCTTCATGGCAGATCCTGTACGATAAATACATCGAACCGGGGCAATGAGGAGAAGACCATGAAGCGTTGGATGCGATTCAGTCTGATGGCCGGCGCGTTGCTGGCGGGCGGCAGCGCGCAGGCGGCCGACCAGCTGCTGAGCATGCCGATCGACAAGGCGCTGGCGACACCGGGGGCCAAGGAGCGCGTGGACCCGTCGATCAGGCTGCTGTTCGGTTTCAACAAGCTGCCGGGCGCGCAGGACGGCCAGTCTTTCAAGACCGTCAAGCGCATGCGCCGGCCTATCGACAACAGCCGCTCCACCGGCGGCCCGCCGCCGCCCGCTGACGACGAGTTGTGCGCCACCCTCTTTGTGCAGGCGGTGCAGGAGTTGCAGCAGCGCGCGACCAAGGAAGGCGGCAGCGCCGTGGTCGATATCCGCAGCAACTGGAAGGACGACGAGACCGCCAGCGACAGCACCTACGTCTGCGCCAAGGGCAGCGCCTACCTTGGCGTTGCGCTCAAGGGCGTCGTGGTCAAGGCCGGGATCTGACCAACGGGATTTCCCGCAGCGAAAAAAAGCCGGCGAAACCAACGCCGGCTTTTTTTTCATTCGTGCGGCTGGTGCTGCCGCACTAGCGCTTAAGCGCTTAAGCGTGTCAGGCGCTCAGGCCAGTCGCTTCATCCGCGCCGACATGCACGTTCATGCATTGCACCGCAGCGCCGGCGGCGCCCTTGCCCAGGTTGTCCAGGCGGGCCATCAGCACGATGCGCTCGGCCGAGCCGAACACGAACAGGTCCACGCGGTTGGTGTCGTTGCTGGCCTGCACGTCGAAGAAGCCGCCGTCCAGGTTGGCCTCGTCGCCCACCGGCATCACGCGCACGAACTGCTCGCCTTCGTAGTGCTTGCGGTACAGATCGGCGATCTGTTCCGGCGTCACCTTGCGCGCCAGGCGATCCGGGTACACCGGCACCGTCACGGCCAGGCCCTTGAGGAAGTTGCCGACGATCGGGTTGAAGATCGGCGCCTGCGCCAGGCCGGCCTGTACGCGCATCTCGGGCAGGTGCTTGTGCGCGAGGCCCAGCGAGTAGGGGCGCGGGCTGTCCAGCTTCGGGTTACCGCCGGCTTCGAACTCGGCAATCATCTGCTTGCCGCCGCCGCTGTAGCCGGTCAGCGAGAACGCCGAAACCGGATAGTCGGCCTGCATCACGCCGGCTTCCACCAGCGGGCGCACCGCCATCAGGAAGGCGCTGGCGTGGCAGCCCGGCACCGCGATGCGCTTGCTCGTGCGGATCTTCTCGCGCTGGCCGCGCGTGAGTTCCGGCAGGCCGTAGGCCCAGCTGTCGGTGGTGCGGAACGCCGTGCTGGCGTCGATCACGCAGGTATCGGGATTGGTCACCAGCGCCACGGCCTCGCGGGAGGCAACGTCGGGCAGGCACAGGAAAGCGACGTCGGCAGCATTCAGAAAGCGTGCTCGTTCAGCCGGGTCCTTGCGCTTGTCATCGGCGATACGAAGCAGTTCCACATCGGAACGGCCGGAGAGATAGTCGAGCAACCGGAGGCCGGTGGTGCCTTCCTGACCATCTACGAACACTTTGAAAACCATGGCGGACTCACTCGGAAATACGAAGGGTCCCATGCCGGAATCGGATGGGAACCCGCATTGTAACTAGGTTGGGGGACGTCGCAGGCTGCATGCCGCAGTGCATCGCAAATTCCCTTGTTAGTTGTAACCTAGTAGGTTAAATTCGATGGAGAAACATACGCCTCACTGCAAGCTCTCGGTGATCAGGACCTTGGCCATCGAAGGGCGGGTTTGCCTGACCAGCTCCGCTGCCGTGCACAGTCGCAAGCTCGGATTCGGCAGTGCCGACGTGATCGCCGTCATTGCTTCGCTGACTTCGGCCGACTTTTACAAGAGCATGACGACCTACGCGGATCACAAGGTATGGCAGGACGTTTACCGGCCGATTACCGCCGCCGGTGCACTGTATCTGAAACTGACGGTCACCGATGCGGTGCTGGTCGTGTCATTCAAGGAGCTGGAACCATGAAATGTCCAGAATGCGGGGGTGCGGAACTGGTGCAGGACACGCGCGACGTGCCTTATACGTACAAGGGCGAAACTGTCATCATTTCCGCGGTCTCGGGCGGCTTTTGTCCGGCGTGCGGGGAAATCGTGCTGGACCCGAATCAAGCGGACCGGTACGGCGAAGCGGCGGTGGCTTTCCAAAAGCAGGTCAATGCAGCCATCGTCGATCCCGCCTTCATCGTGGCCGTGCGCAAGAAGCTGAGCCTGGACCAGCGCGAGGCCGCCGAGATATTCGGCGGCGGCGTCAATGCCTTCTCGCGCTACGAAACCGGCAAGACCAAGCCGCCGCTGGCGCTGGTCAAGCTGCTCAAGGTGTTGGAGCGGCATCCGGAGCTGCTTGAAGAGGTGCGCTAGGCGTAGCCGGTGCGCCCTCGGCCGTACTCGTTACAGCGGGAAGTCGTAGTCGATCGACAGCGGCGCGTGATCGCTGAATTTCTCGTCCTTGTAGATCGAGGTGGCGCGCGCGGTCTCGGCGATCCTTGCCGTGGCCAGGTGGTAATCGATGCGCCACCCGACGTTCTTCGCATAGGCCTGGCCGCGGTTGCTCCACCAGGTGTACTGCTCGGGGCGCGGGTCCAGCTTGCGGAACACGTCCACATAGCCGTGCACGTCGAACAGCTCGCCGATCCAGCTGCGCTCTTCCGGCAGGAAGCCCGAGTTCTTCAGGTTGCCCTTCCAGTTCTTGATGTCGATTTCCTTGTGGGCGATGTTGACGTCGCCGCACAGCACGATCTCGCGCCCGCTGGCCTTGAGCTGCAGCAGATGGGGCAGGAAGGCTTCCATGAAGCGGAACTTCGCCTGCTGGCGTTCTTCCCCGCTGGAGCCGGAGGGCACATAGACCGAGATCACGGCGAGATGCGGATACTGCACCTCGACATAGCGGCCTTCGTTATCGAACTCGTCGATGCCGAAACCGGTGATCACGCGCTCCGGCTTGTGGCGCGTGTAAAGGCCGACACCGCTATAGCCTTTTTTCTCCGCATAATGGAAGTAGCCGTGGTAGCCGTGTGGCGCCAGGAACGCTTCCGTCATGTCGGCAGCCTGCGCCTTGAGCTCCTGGACGCAGACCATGTCGGCGTCCTGCTTGCCCATCCATTCGAAAAAGCCTTTCTTGGCCGCGGAGCGGATGCCGTTGAGGTTGGCGCTGATAATCCGTAACATCTCGGGAAATTTTGAAATCAGAGAGAAAAGATGACGCAGCAGACGACGCCGCAGCCCGGCGCTGGCGACCTGAGCCAGACCTTCATCCGCTTCGCGCTCGACGCTGGCGTACTGTCCTTCGGCGAATTCGTGACCAAAGCGGGCCGCAAGTCGCCGTACTTCTTCAATGCAGGCCTGTTCAACCAGGGTGCGATGCTGGGCCAGGTGGCGCAATTCTATGCGAAAACCCTGCTGGCATCCGGATTGGAGTTCGACGTGCTGTTCGGGCCGGCCTACAAAGGCATCACGCTGGCGTCCGCCACCGCGGTGGCGCTGGCCGGGCTCGGACGTGACGTCGGCTTCGCCTACAACCGCAAGGAAGCCAAGGACCACGGCGAGGGCGGCACGCTGGTGGGCGCCAAGCTGCAAGGCAAGGTCGTGATCATCGACGACGTAATCTCGGCCGGCACCTCGGTGCGCGAATCGATGGCGATGATCCGCGCGGCTGGCGCGGAGCCGGCCGCGGTGCTGATCGCGCTCGACCGCATGGAAAAGAGTGGCACCGCCGATCAGGTCGGGACGCATTCTGCAGTGCAGGATGTGCAGCGCGAATATGGCGTGCCGGTGATCTCCATTGCCAGCCTGAAGGACCTGCTGGCTTACCTGGACGCATCGCAGGATCCCGCGCTGGGCGGCTCGCGCGAGGCAGTGGCTGCCTATCGGCAGCGCTACGGCGTATAGTCTGGAACCTGTTGCCTGCTGCTTGCCATTGTTTGTCGCAATGCAGCAAACAACAGGGAACCGCGCAGGAGAATCGCCGGTCTGACTGATCTCGCTGGCCGCCCCCCGGATACCCGGGGACGCCAGCGATTCGCCTTGCCGCCCGGCAAGGCGGCGCAGCATCTCTTCAGGAGGTTGGCTGGCGATGGACATCAAGACGATCCGCGAGCGGGCATTCGCCATGCCGCTTACCAATCCGGCCTATCCGATGGGGCCATACCGCTTCATCCATCGCGAATTCTTCGTCATCTCCTACCGTACCGATCCCGAGCTGTTGCGCGCGGTGGTGCCGGAACCCCTGGAGATCGCCGACGCGGTGGTCAACTACGAATTCATCCGCATGCCAGACTCCACCGGGTTTGGCGATTACACCGAATCGGGCCAGGTGATTCCCGTCACCTACCAGGGCAAGCCCGGCAACTACACCCACGCCATGTACCTCGACGACCATCCGCCACTGGCGGGCGGGCGCGAGCTATGGGGCTTTCCGAAGAAGCTGGCCAGCCCCACACTGGCGGTCCACACCGATACGCTGGTCGGTACGCTCGACTATGGCCCGGTGCGCGTCGCCACCGGCACCATGGGCTACAAGCACCGCGAGCTCGACAAGGACGCGCTGGGCCTGGCGCTTGCGAGCACGCCAAACTACCTGCTCAAGATCATTCCGCACGTGGACGGTTCCGCGCGCATCTGCGAGCTGGTCTGCTACTTCCTGAAAGACGTGCGGATGAAAGGCGCGTGGACCGGGCCGGCGGCGCTGTCGCTGTCGCCCCATGCGCTCGCGCCGGTGGCTGGCCTTCCGGTGCTGGAAGTTCTCGGCGCCAAGCACTACGTTGCCGACCTCACGCTAGGGCTGGGCGAGGTGGTGTTCGACTACCTGGCCTGAGCGGCCAGGCATCCAACGGTTTCCATCGGTCCCGGCCCATCCGGCCGGCCCGGCTAACCTGAATCATCCAGACAGGAGAAACGTCCATGAAGCTCCAAGGAAAATCCGCCATCGTGACCGGCGCCGCCAGCGGCATCGGCCGCGCCATTGCTGAACTGCTGGCCAAGGAAGGCGCGGCGGTCGCCATCGCCGACCTGAATCTCGAGGCTGCGCAGAAAGCCGCCGCCGATATCGAAGCTGCCGGTGGGCGCGCCATCGCCGTGGCGATGGACGTGACCAACGAGGACGCGGTCAACAGCGCTACCGAGGAGGTGGCCAAGGCGTTTGGCGGCATCGACATCCTGATCTCCAACGCCGGCATCCAGATCGTCAACCCGATCCAGAACTACGCCTTCTCCGACTGGAAGAAGATGCAGGCCATCCACGTCGATGGCGCTTTCCTCACCACCAAGGCCGCACTCCAGCATATGTACAAGGACAAGCGCGGCGGCACCGTGATCTACATGGGTTCGGTGCACTCGCACGAGGCCTCGCCACTGAAGTCCGCATACGTTGCGGCCAAGCATGCGCTGCTTGGCCTGGCGCGCGTGCTGGCCAAGGAAGGGGCAGAGTACAACGTGCGCTCGCACGTGATCTGTCCGGGTTTCGTGCGCACGCCGCTGGTCGACAAGCAGATTCCGGAACAAGCCAGGGAGCTTGGCATCAGCGAAGAAGAGGTGATTCGCCGCGTCATGCTGGGTGGCACCGTGGACGGCGTCTTCACCACCGTGGACGACGTGGCGCAGACCGCGCTGTTCCTGTGCGCTTTCCCGTCGGCGGCGCTGACCGGGCAGTCCTTTATCGTGAGCCACGGCTGGTACATGCAGTAAGCGGCAAGAAAAGTGCCCGGCCGGCATGACCGCATGCAAGGTCGGAATGCAAAGTCATCAAGGAGGGGTTCGTGGCAGGTGGACGTCGGCAGAAGCTGGAAAAAGTGACACAGGAACTTACCGTGGCACAGAGAAAGGGCACGCCGAAGCAGGCTGTAAAAGGCGCTGTGGCGGCCGTGGTAGCGAACCCGGCGGCGCCCACGCCAGAACGCGAGGCGCCAAAGCCCGAAGCGTTACGAGAGCCGGAGCCCAACCTCCTGCCTCCCGGCGGCTGCGCGCCGCCGGACCTCGCGCCCGAGGGCGCCGGCCGCACGCGGCCGGTTCACCATGAGTACACGGTCAGGGCTTTGGTGCTGCAGGGCGGTGGCGCGCTCGGCTCGTATCAGGCGGGCGTGTACCAGGGGCTGGCGGAGGCGGGCATCCAGCCTAACTGGGTGGCCGGGATTTCAATCGGCGCGCTGAATGCAGCCGTGATCGCGGGCAATGCGCCTGAGCGCAGGGTCGAGCAGTTGCGTGCATTCTGGGACTACATCTGCCAGCAGCCCTGGCTGCCCAGCCTGCTGCCTTACGAGGTGGCCGCACAGGGCGCTGCGCACTGGCCCGATCCGCTGCGCATCTGGTTCGACGGCATCGAGGCCGCGCGCGCCATCTTCGAGGGACAGCGGGGCTTCTTCCAGCCTCGTGCGTGGCCCAGCCTGGTGGAGCGCCAGTGCGGCCCCGCCAATGCCAGCTATTACGATACAAGCCCGCTCAAGGACACGCTGGAGCGCTTTGCCGATTTTGACCGCATCAACTCGCAACATGACGAGATGCGCGTGTCGGTGGGCGCCGTGAATGTGCGGACCGGCAATTTCGCTTATTTCGACAACACGCGACGCAAGCTGCGCGCCGAGCATTTCATGGCCTCCGGCGCTTTGCCGCCCGGCTTTCCCGCGGTGGAGATCGATGGCGAGTTCTATTGGGATGGCGGCCTGGTGTCCAACACGCCGCTGTCGGAAGTGCTGACAGCCCAGCCCCGGCGCGACGCGCTGATCTTCCAGGTGGACCTGTGGAGCGCGCGGGGCAAGCTGCCGCACAACCTGCTGGATGTGGCCGAGCGGCAGAAAGACATCCAGTACTCCAGCCGTACGCGCACCATCACGGACTACATGAGCGAGCAGCAGAACTACCGGCGCATGCTGAGCGAGGTGATGGCGCTGGTGCCGCAGGCGCAGCGTGACAATGACTGGTACCGCAAGGCGGCGGAGTATGCATGCGATGCGCGCCGCAACGTGATCCAGCTGATCTATCGCGACAAGACCTTTGAAGGCAACGCCAAGGATTATCAGTTTGGCTTGCTGACGATGAACGAGCACTGGACCAGCGGGCTGGACGACATCCGGGAAACGCTGAAGCATCCTGAGTGGCTGGCCATGCCGACGCACGAGAAGCCGTTTGTCACGCACGACATCCATCGCGGCAACGGGCATGCCTGACCCAAGGCGAGGGGGCCGGCCTGGCCTGGTCCCTTCGCGCCGCCCTTGTGCCTCAGGCCACCTTCAGCTTCGCCAGGGCCGGCTTTCCCGGCGGATACGCCGGCTTCAACTTCTCGAAGACCGCCATCAGGATCTCCGCCACCATCAGGTTCCGGTGCGTCTTCGAATTCGCGGGCACGACATACCACGGTGCTTCCGGCGTGCTGGTCGCGGCAATGGCGGCCGTATAGGCGGTCTCGTAGTTTTTCCAGTACTGCCGCTCTTCCAGATCCTTCGGGTCGAACTTCCACTGCTTCTGCGGATCCGCCAGCCGCGCTTCCAGCCGGGCCTTCTGCTCGTCCTTGGAAATATGCAGGAAGCACTTGACGATGGTGGTGCCGGTTTCCAGCAGCATCGTCTCGAAGGCCCGTAGCTGCTTGTAGCGGCGCTCGCATTCGGCTTCGTCGATCCACTCGTGCACTCGCGTGATCAGCACGTCTTCGTAGTGGCTGCGGTTGAAGACCACGATCTCGCCGGCGCGCGGCACCTGGGCATGGATGCGCCACAGGTAGTCGTGCGCGAGTTCCTCGGCGGTGGGGGATTTGAAGCTGACGACGCGGATGCCGAGCGGGTCGAAGCTGCGAAAGACGCCGCGCACGGTGCCATCCTTGCCGCTCGTGTCCATGCCTTGCAGCACGATCAGCAGCTTGCGCTGGTGCTCGGCATAGAAGATGTCCTGCTGCGCGTCGAGCTGGGCGCTCAATTCGGTGAGGCGGGCCTGGTCGGCGACCTTGTCGCCGCTGGAGAACGGCTTGGCGTCGGGATTGAAGTCGGCCAGGCTGAAGTTCTTGCCCGAGGTGATGCGGAAATCGGCGAGCGGCATTGGCACTCCATGGAGGGTGCGGCCGTGGCTGGCCGCAAGCCGCTATGGTCAGGCAGGCAGCCGGTCCAGGTCAATGCTGCCTTCGAACACCGTGGTGGCAGGGCCGGTCATGCGTACCGACTCGCCTTCGCCGTCCCAGGCAATCGTCAGGTCGCCGCCATGGGTGTGCACCAGCACCGGCGAGTCCAGCAGGCCGCGGCGAATGCCGGCGACGACCGCCGCGCATGCGCCCGTGCCGCAGGCCAGGGTCTCGCCAGCCCCGCGCTCGAACACGCGCAGGCGGATCGTGTGGCGCTCCACCACCTGCATGAAACCGGCGTTGACGCGGTTGGGGAAGCTCGCGTGGTGCTCGATGATGGGGCCGTCCTGCAGCACCGGGAACGCCTCGGTGTTGTCCACCACCTGCACCGCGTGGGGGTTGCCCATCGACACTGCCGAAATCCACCCGGTGCGGCCGTTCACTTCCAGTCCGTACAGCGTATCGCGGCCTTCGGCCTTGGCCGGCAGGCCTTCGGGGCGGAACGGCACGCGGGCGGGTTCGAGTTCCGGCGCGCCCATGTCGACAGTGACCTGGCCGTCGTCCTGCAGCGTCAAGGTGATCACGCCGTTCATCACCTGCACGCGTACCGAGCGCTTGTCGGTCAGGCCGTGGTCGGTGACGAAGCGCACGAAGCAGCGCGCGCCATTGCCGCAGTGCTCCACTTCGCCGCCGTCGGCGTTGAAGATGCGGTAGCGGAAGTCGACGTCGTCACGGGTGGGTTTCTCGACCACCAGGATCTGGTCGGCGCCCACGCCGAAATGCCGGCTGGCGAGCGCGCGCCACTGCGCCGGGGTCAGGTTCAGGGTCTGGTGGATGCCGTCAAGCACGACGAAGTCGTTGCCGGCGCCGTGCATCTTGGTGAACTGGAGTTTCATAGTGCGATTGTAGTCGGGCCGTCCGGCGCTTGCTGGCGGCGTGTCGAGGGTGGCGCGGGCGGCATGTTTGCGTGGCGACGCCGCCGCCGCGCCCACGTGGTCAGTAGTTTTCGCGCTCGCCGCCGGGGCGGTGCTTGAAGCGCTTGTGCACCCAGTAATACTCAGTCACGCGGGGGCGGATGCAATCTTCGAAGAAGGCATTCATGCGCCGGGTGTCCTCGGTCACGCTGTCGCCGGGATAGTTTTCCCAAGCCGGCAGGATGCGCAGCACGTAGCCTTGGTAGTCGGGCAGCATCTCGGTGTAGATCGGCACAACCTTGGCCCCGGTCAGCCGCGCCAGGCGTGATACCGAGGTCAGGGTCAGTGCCTCCACGCCAAAGAACGGGATGTACTCCGAGTCGCGCTCGCCAAAGTCCATGTCGGCGATCAACTGCAGGGCCTCGCCCTTGCGCAGGCAGCGGATGATGTCGCGCGCGCTGTCGTTGCGCGCAATCATCTTGGCGCCAAAGCGGCCGCGCGCGTGCTTGAGGAATCCGTCGAACAGGTCGTTCTTCTGCCTGGTATAGAGCGATGCGCCGGAGCGTTTGACGTGCTCGCGCAGGTGGATGGTGAGGCGGATCGCGCCCGCTTCGACGCCCGAGAGATGCAGCGTGACGAGGATGTGGGGCGTGCCGTCCAGCGCCACCAGGTCGGCCTGATCGTCGATCCGGACCCAGCGGCGCATCTGCGCCTCGCTGCCGGTCCAGAAGATGCCGCGCTCGGCAAAGCTGCGAAAGACGGTGCGAAAGGTCTGCCGCGAGAGCGTTTCGATCTCGGCGTCGGTTCGCTCGGGAAAGCACAGGCGCAGGTTGGTCTGCACCACGCGGCGCCGGCTGCTGGGAATGAGGTAGAGCAAGCTGCCCAGGCCCTCGCCGAAGCGTGCCACGAGCGGATAGGGAAGCTTGCCGAGCACGGTCAAGAGGCCGATGCCAAGCCAGGTAAAGATACGGCTCATCGTTGGTCGTTGGAGAGAGAGGCGGGTGCCGGCGCGGGCACCTCCAGGGGGTTGCGCGAGGCGTCGGCCGCCGGGGCGCGAGGTGGCTCCGCGGGCGGCAACTGCGCGCCGCCTGGGTGCTTGTAGCGGTTGTAGCCCCACAGGTACTGCGTCGGGCATGCCTTCACCAGCTTCTCGACGGCTGCGTTGATCACCGCGACGGCTTCAGCCTGGTCGTCAGGCAGCGGGTCCTTGATGACCTGCATATGGCCGAGGAAGCCGGCGCCACGCGGCAGGCGTTCGGCGAAGATCACCGCGATGGGCGCGCCCGTGAGTTGCTGCAGGCGCTGCACCAGCGTCATGGTGTAAGCCGGCTTGCCAAAGAACGGCGCCCAGGCGCCTTCGCCGCCGGTCGGGACCTGGTCGGGCAGGATGCCGATGGCCTCGCCTCGCTTGAGTGCCTTGACCAGCATGCGCACGCCGCGCGGCTGCGCCGGCGCCATGGCCAGGTTAGGGCGCGTGCGCATCTTGACGATCCAGTCGCGCAGCCACGCCTGGTGCGGCGGCTTGTACAGCGCCGTGACCGGATGCCGCAGGGCAAATGCCTGCGGAAGCACTTCGAAGCAGCCAAGATGCGGCACCAGGATGATCAGCCCGCGGCCCTGTGCCATCAGCTTGTCGAGTTCCGGCCAGATCCGGTCGGCAAAGCTGTACATGCGCGCGTCGGGATGGCGCCGGCTCCAGAAATAGGGCATTTCCAGGATCATGCGGCCGGTCGAGCGGGCCGCCTGCGCCACCATCGCGTCGCTGGCGTCGGGGTAGGCATGGCGAAGGTTTTCCCTGAGCCGCGTGCCATAACGTCCCGGCAGGCGTGCCGCCAGCAATCCGAGCGCACCGCCGATGGCGTGCAGCCAGGAGAGCGGCAAGCGGGAAATCAGCCAGAACAGAAAGGTCATCGGATTGCGATAGCGGCCCGGCGGGCCGGGTAGGTCATTAATGTTTTGCCGGGCGCTGCCGTTAGTGGGGCAATCAAAATGAATCTGGTGTTGTTACGGGGCCCACCGTACGGCTTGCACTGCCTGCAGGCTCGCGCCAGGCCGGAATCGCGTCGCTTATCGGGTGGCGCGGCCTGGCCGCGACAGCGTCCGGTATTGGCAGGTGTGCCAGATAACCGGGGCGCTGCAGCGTAGCTTGCAGGCGCGTATAATAGCGCGTATCGCCGAGTTAACTGACAACTTGCGGGGCGATACCGTTCTACCGGAACGGCATGAAAATACCGCTAAAGCGTCGCCGCCCGGGCTTAGAGGTTGGCGCGCAATAGCCAAACCTGGAGAAAAGTTCGTGGCAAACGACTTCTTGTTCACTTCGGAATCCGTCTCCGAAGGCCATCCGGATAAGGTCGCCGACCAAATTTCCGATGCTGTCCTCGACGCCATCCTGGCTCAGGACAAGTACGCGCGCGTGGCCGCTGAAACGCTGTGCAACACCGGCCTGGTTGTCCTGGCCGGGGAAATCACCACGACCGCCAACGTCGATTACATCCAAGTCGCGCGCGACACCATCAAGCGCATCGGCTACGACAACACCGAATACGGCATCGACTACAAGGGCTGTGCAGTGCTGGTCGCTTACGACAAGCAATCGCCTGACATCGCCCAGGGCGTGGACCGCGCCTCCGACGACTACCTGAACCAGGGCGCCGGCGACCAGGGCCTGATGTTCGGCTACGCTTGCGATGAAACGCCGGAGCTGATGCCTTTCCCGATCTATTATTCGCACCGCCTGGTCGAGCGCCAGTCGCAACTGCGCCGCGATGGCCGCCTGCCCTGGCTGCGTCCCGACGCCAAGTCGCAGGTGACCGTGCGTTACGTCGACGGCCGTCCGCACAGCGTGGATACCGTGGTGCTGTCGACGCAGCACTCGCCGGATATTACCCAGGCGCAGATCCGCGAAGCCGTGATCGAGGAAATCATCAAGCCGGTGCTGCCGGCCGAGATGCTCAAGGACACCAAGTACCTGGTGAACCCGACCGGGCGCTTCGTCATCGGCGGCCCGCAAGGCGATTGCGGCCTGACCGGGCGCAAGATCATCGTCGACACCTACGGCGGCGCTTCGCCCCACGGTGGCGGTGCTTTCTCGGGCAAGGATCCGTCCAAGGTCGACCGCTCGGCAGCCTATGCTGCCCGCTATGTCGCCAAGAACGTGGTCGCCGCCGGCCTGGCGCGCCAGTGCCAGGTGCAGGTCAGCTACGCCATCGGCGTGGCCCGCCCGATCAATGTGACGGTGTACACCGAAGGCACGGGCAAGATCTCCGACGAGGCGATCGCCGCCCTGGTGCAAGACCACTTCGACCTGCGCCCGAAGGGCATCGTGCAGATGCTCGACCTGCTGCGCCCGATCTACGAAAAGACCGCTGCCTACGGCCACTTCGGCCGCGAAGAGCCGGAATTCTCGTGGGAAGCAACCGACAAGGTCGCGCTGCTGCGCGCTGCAGCCGGCCTGTAAGGCTGCCGCGAACCTCGCATCGGAAAGAGACCGCCTTCGGGCGGTTTTTTTTCGCGCCTGCGGTGGCGTTCCTGGCTTGCCACGGCCTTGTCCTGGATCAAGCGGGGCGAGGCGGGGCGTGGCGCCCCATGGCCGCGAGGGTAGAATCGCGGGATGGCAAGGCGGCCCGGCGAGTGGCGCTTTGTTCGCCTGCCGCGGCGCGCGCATGCGCGCTCAAGACCGCCGGAGCCCGCATACCGAGGATGCCCATGTCACTTGATTCGACCCTTACCCCTTCCACGCCCGCCACTGCCACCGCGGCCGGGGCAGCCGCGCCCGCGTTCAACCTGATCCGGCCCCAGCCCTATACGGAGTGGGCGCCGCAACTCGATGCCGGCACCAAGGCGGGGTTGCGCCGCGAGCTGGAGCAGGGCGCCGTGCTGTTCTTCCCCCAACTGCGCTTCCAGTTCGAGCCCGGCGAGGAGCGTTTCCTGGACAGCCGCTGGTCGGACGGCAAGTCAAAGAACATCAACCTGCGCGCCAACGACCAGGCCGTGCGCGGCGCGACGGGCGGCGAGCAGGACCTGAAAGACCTGTACGTGCTGATTCGCCGCTATGCCGAGTACAGCGAGAAGCTGGTGCTCAGCCTGTTCCCGGAATATGGCCCGCATATGGTGCGCGCCGGCACCTCGTTGCGCCCGAGCGAGATCGCCGGGCGGCCGGTGAGCTGGCGCAAGGACGACACGCGGCTGCATGTGGACGCCTTCCCGTCCAACCCGATGCTGGGCCAGCGGCTGCTGCGCGTGTTCCACAACATTGACCCGCAGGCGCCGCGCGTGTGGCGTGTGGGCGAGCCGTTTGGCGATTTCGCCAAGCGTTTCGTGCCGAAGACCAAGGGCATGTGGCCGGGGCAGGCGCGGGTGATGGAGATGCTGCATATCACCAAGCGCCGGCGCTCGGAGTATGACCACCGGATGCTGCAGCTGCACGATCTTGCAAAGGCCGACCTGGAGTACCAGGCCAATGTGCCGCAGCAGGAGTTTCAGTTCCCGCCCGGGTCGACCTGGATTGTATTCAGCGACCAGGTGCTGCATGCCGCCATGCGGGGCCGGGCCATGATGGAGCAGACCTACTACCTGTCGCCGAAGGCGATTTCAGACCATACGCATTCGCCGGAAGCGGTGTTGGCGCGGATGCTGGGGCGCCCGATGGTGGTGGGCTGAGTCTGGTTTGAGCCGGCGCCTGGCTAGCCGCCGGCTTTCTCCCCGGGCTCAGCGCATCAGCAGCTTGATCATCGTTTCAAAGCGCTTGCCATAGGGTGGCTTCAGCAGCCTGGCGCCATTGATGCCGGATTGGCGAAAGATCGGCTTGAGCTTGGAGAAGGTCTCAAAGCCAGCCTGGCCGTGATATGCACCCATGCCGCTGGGCCCCACGCCGCCGAAGGGGAGGTCTTCCTGGGCGATATGTAGCAGCGTTTCGTTGATGCTGACGCCGCCCGCCACGGTTTGCGCCATGACGTGGTCGATTGTGCGGCCGTCCTTCTCGAACAGGTAGAGCGCCAGCGGGCGTGGGCGGGCGTTGATGTAGTCAATGGCCTCTTCCAGCGTGCGGTAGGTCACCAGCGGCAGCACCGGCCCGAAGATTTCCTCGCGCATCACAGTGGCGTCGGCGGGGACATCCAGCAACAGCACCGGCGCGAGGCGGCGGCGCTCGGGGTCCGATGGCAGCTGTGACAGCGGCACCACGCGCGCCCCGGCGCGCGCGGCATCGCTCACCAGGCCGTCCAGCCGCGCGAAGTGCCTCGGGCTGATGATGGTGGTGTAGTCGGGGTTGCCCGCATGGCCCGGCAGGTCCGGATAGAGGTGGGCGGCGCAGGCGCGCGCGGCTTCGACGAAGGGCTCGCGCAGGGCCTCGGGCAGCAGCACATAGTCCGGCGCGATGCAGGTCTGGCCGGCGTTGAGCAGCTTGCCCACCAGGATGCGTTCGACGGCGCGCTCCAGATCGGCGCCGGGACCGACAATGGCCGGCGATTTGCCGCCCAGTTCCAGCGTGACCGGCGTGAGATTGGCGGCCGCCGCACGCATCACATGGCGGCCGACCTGGGTTGAGCCGGTAAACAGCAGGTGGTCGAAGGGCAGGGCGGAAAAAGCGCTCGCCACTTGCGCGTCGCCATTGATCACCGTGACCTCGTCGGCGGCGAAAGCCTGTTGCGCCAGGCGCGCGAACAGCGCGGCAAAGCGCGGCGTGTACTCGGAGAGTTTGACCATGGCGCGGTTGCCCGCGACCAGCGCGCCCACCAGCGGGCCCACGGTCAGATAGAGTGGGTAGTTCCACGGCACCACGATGCCGATCACGCCCAGCGGCTGCGGCATCAGCCTCGATGTGGCGGGCTTGAACCACAGCCCGGTGCGAACCCGCCGCACCCGCATCCAGCGCTTGCCATGACGCAGTGCATCGTCGATCCCGGCCACGCTGGGAAAGGCCTCGAGCAGCGCGGTTTCCTGGCGGGGGCGGTTGCCGAAATCGGCGCTGATGGCTTGCGAGATCTCGTCCATGTGCCCCGTCACCAGCTTGCGCAGGCGCCGCAGCCGGTCGGCGCGCACCGCCCAGGCCGGGGCCTGATCGCGGCGTGAGGCGGCGCGCATGGCGTCGAACACGGATGCAATCTCGGGCACTTCTCTCATGTCGCGCTCTCCTTGGGGTCGTGCGCTGCCCTTGGCGCGCGCGGCGTTCAGATCCCCGCACCATATGCCAAGCGGCGGCGCCTGACAATGGAGGCCGGCCACTAGCCACGTGCTTCAAACAACCGTATACACCGACCCTCCTTCGCCCTTTCCAGTGCCTCGGCAAAGCCCTACACTGATTTCGCGGCATGCTTTCGGCGTGCCAGCCAGACCGGGTTGACCGGCATGCGCGGCCCTGCCGAAGCGTTCGGCGCAACCCCTGCACACTGACCTCGGACCAGGCGGGGAGACGGATGGAAACCACCTTTGACTATCTCGTGGTTGGCGGCGGTTCGGCGGGGTGTGCCCTGGCCGGGCGGCTGGCCGACAGCGGCAGCGACAGCGTGGCGGTGCTCGAGACCGGCGGCCACGATCACCATGTGCTGGTGTCGACGCCGGCGGGCTGCGCGGCCATGCTGCCGCGTGCCGGCAGCCATAATTACGGCTACCGCACCGTGCCGCAGCCGGGGCTGAACGGGCGTCGTGGCTACCAGCCGCGCGGGCGCGGCCTGGGGGGCAGTTCCTCGCTCAATGCCATGATCTACACGCGGGGCACGCCGGCTGACTACGACCGCTGGGCTTCGGCTGGCTGCGACGGCTGGGCCTGGGACGATGTGCTGCCCTATTTCCGCCGGGCCGAGTGCAATGAGCGCGTGGCCGGGCGCGATGACGATCCCTGGCACGGCGGCAGCGGCCCGCTCCATGTGTCGGACCTGCGCACGCCCAATCCCTTTGGCCAGCGCTTTATCGAGGCGGCCCAGCAGGCCGGCTATCGCCGCAATGACGACTTCAACGGCGTGGACCAGGAGGGCGCTGGCTGGTACCAGGTAACCCAGCATGGCGGCGAGCGCTGGAATGCCGCGCGCGCTTACCTGCACCGCGGCGACGCAGCCGACCACGCCAGCAATGGCGGGCGCGAAAACCTGGCTGTGATGACGGGCGCGCAGGTGCTGCGCATCGCGTTCGAGGGCCGCCACGCGGTGGGGGTGGTGGTGCGGCTGGATGGCCGCGAGACCCTGTTGCGGGCACGCCGCGAGGTGATCGTGTCGGCCGGCGCGTTCGGCTCGCCGCAACTGCTGATGGTGTCGGGCGTCGGCCCGGCCTCGCATCTGCGCGAGCTAGGTATTCCCGTGGTGCACGATCTGCCGGGCGTGGGCGCCAACCTGCAGGACCACCTCGACATCATCGTGCACAAGCGGGTGGCGGCGTCTGAGCTGTTCGGCGTCTCGGTGGGCGGCGCGTTTCGCCTGCTGGCCGAGATACTGCGCTACCGGCGCGAGCGCACCGGCATGCTGACTTCCAACTTCGCCGAGGCAGGCGCCTTCCTGAAGAGCCACGCCGGGCTGGACGAGCCGGACCTGCAGCTGCACTTCGTGGTTGGCATGGCCGACGACCATATGCGCCGCATCCGCCTGGGCCATGGCTATTCGTGCCACGTTTGCGTGCTGCGCCCGAAAAGCCGGGGCGAGGTACGGCTGGCTTCACCCGATATCCGCGAGGCGCCGATGATCGACCCGTGCTTCCTGTCGGACCCGCGGGATCTCGACGGCCTGGTGGCCGGCGTGCGGATCGTGCGCCGAATCCTGGCCCAGCCGCAACTGACGGCGTTCGGCGGCAAGGAGCTGTATTCGGCGCACTTGCCGGCCGATGGCGGCGACGACAGCGCGATCCGCGCGATGATCCGCGCCCACGCGGATACCATCTACCATCCCGTCGGGACGTGCCGCATGGGCATGGACGAATACGCGGTAGTCGATCCGCAACTGCGCGTGCGGGGCGTGGAAGGCTTGCGCGTGGTGGACGCATCGATCATGCCAACGCTGATTGGCGGCAACACCAATGCGCCGGCCATCATGATCGGCGAGCGCGCGCATGACCTGATCCGGCACGGCCCGCGCGTGGTGTTGCGCATGGCGGAGGTCTTGGCCGTGTGAGGGGCGGTGCGAGGGCGTGCCTCCAGCGCGCAAGGGATTCGCGACAGTGCCGGCGGCGCCTGTCGCGCGACGGCCCAGAAAAAAGCGTGACGAGGCGTGCGGCGCGGCCGCGTGCTTCAGGCCGGCCAGGCGCGTGCGACCACCCGTGCCAGCGCGGCATCGCCGCCCTCCAGCGTGCCGAACACGCGGCCGTGCTGGTGCCCGAGCCGGCTGGCCACGAAGCGCTCGGCATCGTCGGCGTCGGCATGGGCGAGCATCAGCGCCGCCTGCGCGGTCAGCACGAGGCCCTGGGCAAAGCGCCGCGCGCCGGCTTCGAGGAGATCCGGCGCGTCGCGCAGCATCGCCTGCAGCGAGGCGAGTGCGGCCCGCACCGCCGGATGGCCGCCGGCGCGCCGGCTGATGTCCTGCAATAGCCGCCCCGCATCCTCGGGATTGCGCTGGAGCGCGCGCAGCACGTCCAGGCACATGATGTTGCCGGAACCCTCCCAGATCGAGTTGACCGGTGCCTCGCGGTACAGCCGCGCCATCGGGCCTTCCTCCACGTAGCCGTTGCCGCCCCACACCTCCATGGCTTCGCCCGTCACCTCGATGGCGCGCTTGCAGACCCAGAACTTGGCCGCTGGCGTGACGATGCGCTTCCAGGCGGCGGCCAGCGGATCGGCATCGGCGCGCTCGAAGGCGTGCGCCAGTTCCATCATGAGCAGGGTCGCGGCCTGGCTTTCCAGCGCCAGGTCGGCCAGCACGTTGCGCATCAGCGGCTGCTCCGCCAGCAGGCGGCCGAACGCCATGCGATGCCGCGCGTGATGGATGGCCTGCACCAGCGCCGCGCGGATGATGGCGGCGCTGCCGATCACGCAATCCAGCCGGGTGTAGGTGGCCATCTCGATAATGGTCGGGATGCCACGGCCCTCCTCGCCGATCAGGATGCCGGTGGCCTCGCGGAATTCCACTTCACTGCTGGCGTTGGAGCGGTTGCCCAGCTTGTCTTTCAGGCGCTGGATCTGCACCGGGTTCTTGCTGCCGTCGTCGCGAAAGCGCGGCACGAAGAAGCACGACAGCGGCCCATCCTGCGCGCCCATGCGCGCCACCACCAGGTGGGCATCGCACATTGGGGCGGAGAAAAACCACTTGTGCCCGGTGATCGCGTACTCCGCGCCGCGGCCCCCGCCGCGCACGGCGCGCGCGACGGTGGTGTTGCTGCGCACATCGGAGCCGCCCTGCTTTTCCGTCATGCCCATGCCGATCATCACGGCATGCTTGTCGCGCCAGGGCAGGTCGCGCGGATCGTGCAGGGTGGCAAACAGCTTCGGCCCAAGTTCCGCGAACAGCGTCGCTTCCTTCTGCAGCACCGGGATGCAGGCGAACGTCATGGTGGGCGGGCACAGGGATCCGGATTCGGCCTGCGCCTGCAGGAAGTAGCCCGCCGCGCGCGCCACCCACGCGCCCTCCCTGGGCTGCGCGAACGGCAGCGCCTGCAACTGCTGGCTGCGCAGCAGCGCCAGCAACGCGTGCCATGCAGGCGGAAACTCCACTTCGTCGATGCGCTCGCCGGTGCGGCTGTGCGTATGCAGCTCGGGCGCGTGGCGATTGGCCTCGGCCGCCCACTGCTGCACATCGGGTTTGCCCAGGCGTGCGCCGAAGATATCGAGCGCACTGGCGTGCCAGCCGCCGCCTAGCCGCTCCAGCGCGGCGCGCAGCGCGGGGTCGCCGGTGAACAGGTTGTAGCCGGTCAGGTCCGGGACCTGGTTGAACACGCGGTGAGTGGCGGCTTCGGTCATGAGGTCTCCTGTGCAGTCTTCTGCGCGCGTTGCGCATGGCCATGTCTGATTGCATGGTAGAGCAAGCGGCGCGCTATGTGCGTGGGCTTGCATCCCTGCCTCGCCACGCGCACGATAAGTCATGGTGCGCCGCAGCGAAACGTGTGCGCGCCACGACCCGGAGGCTGCGCATGCGCCAGCCATACCTTGACGCATGACACTCCAGATTGAAACAGGGGTGGTCAAGCCCCCAGCCTTGTGCTTAAATTCACCCCGTTGGATGAAACAGGGGTGCCGTACGGATGGGCCGTGCGGCTGAGAGAGTCCCTTCGAACCCGATCCGGCTAGTACCGGCGTGGGAAGTTTCATGGTTACCGAACAGCTCCTGCCTTCTCCAAGGCACATGACCCGGCCACACCGCCGCGGCCATGCTCACAGGGCTCCTGGTTTCGTCCATCCCCGCAAGAGAGAGGACGACACCCATGGCCCGCACAAATACCGCCCCCGCCGCATCTTTCGAGTCGCTTGAAACCGATCTCGACAAAAAGTTTGCCTATCCGGCATCCAGCAAGACCTACCTGACCGGCAGCCGCCCCGATATCCGCGTGCCGCTGCGCACGATTCTGCAGACGTCCACGCGCACGGACAAGGGCGAGATGTCCAATCCGCCGATTCCCGTGTATGACACGTCGGGCCCGTACAGCGATCCGGACATCCATATCGACCTGAAGGCAGGCCTGCCCTCGGTTCGCGGCAAGTGGATCGAAGAGCGCGGCGACACCGAAGTGCTGTCCGGCCTGTCGTCGGAATACGGCCTGGCGCGCGCCGCCGATCCGGCCACCGCCCACCTGCGCTTTGCCCAGCTGACCAACCCGCGCCGCGCCAAGGCCGGCGCCAACGTGTCGCAGATGCACTATGCGCGCCGCGGCATCATCACGCCCGAGATGGAATACGTGGCGCTGCGCGAGTCGCTGAACCTGCAAGCGCTGTACGACAAGCCCGAATACAAGGCGTTGCTGCGCCAGCACCCCGGCAATGCGCTGGGTGCCGCGCTGCCGCTGCGCCCGGAAGACATGACGCCGGAATTCGTGCGCCGCGAAATCGCTGCCGGCCGCGCCATCATTCCCGCCAACATCAACCACACCGAGCTGGAGCCGATGGCGATCGGGCGCAATTTCCGCGTCAAGATCAACGGCAACCTGGGCAACTCCGCCGTGACGTCGTCGCTGGCCGAGGAAGTGGAAAAGATGGTGTGGTCGATCCGCTGGGGCGCCGACACCATCATGGACCTGTCCACCGGCAAGCACATCCATGAGACCCGTGAGTGGATCCTGCGCAACTCGCCGGTGCCCATCGGCACGGTGCCCATCTACCAGGCGCTGGACAAGACCGGCGGCATCGCCGAGGACCTGACCTGGGAAATGTTCCGCGACACGCTGGTCGAGCAGGCCGAGCAGGGCGTGGACTACTTCACCATCCACGCCGGCGTGCTGCTGCGCTATGTGCCGATGACCGCGGACCGTGTCACGGGCATCGTCTCGCGCGGTGGTTCGATCATGGCCAAGTGGTGCCTGGCGCATCACAAGGAAAACTTCCTGTACACGCACTTCGACGAGATCTGCGAAATCATGAAGGCGTACGACGTGTCGTTCAGCCTGGGTGATGGCCTGCGTCCGGGTTGTATCGCCGACTCCAACGACGATGCCCAGTTCGGTGAGCTGCGCACGCTCGGCGAGCTGACCGACAAGGCCTGGAAGCACGACGTGCAGGTCATGATCGAAGGCCCGGGCCACGTGCCGCTGCAGCGCATCCAGGCCAATATGGATGAAGAGCTCAAGCACTGCTATGAGGCCCCGTTCTACACGCTCGGACCGCTGGTGACGGATATCGCCCCCGGCTATGACCACATCACCAGCGGCATCGGTGCGGCCAACATCGGCTGGATGGGCACCGCCATGCTGTGCTACGTCACGCCGAAGGAACACCTGGGCTTGCCGGACAAGGAAGACGTGCGCGAAGGCATCATCACCTACAAGATCGCCGCTCACGCGGCCGACCTTGCCAAGGGCTGGCCAGGCGCGCAGCTGCGCGACAACGCATTGTCCAAGGCACGTTTCGAGTTCCGCTGGGAAGACCAGTTCAACCTCGGCCTGGACCCGGAACGCGCGCGTTCGTACCACGACGCCACGCTGCCGGCAGAAGGCGCCAAGATCGCGCATTTCTGCTCGATGTGCGGTCCCAAGTTCTGCTCGATGAAGATCACGCAGGAAGTGCGCGACTACGCCGCCTCGCTCAAGCCCGAAGCCGAGCAAGGCATGCAGGAAAAGTCGATCGAGTTCGTCAAGAGCGGCAGCAAGATCTACTCGTAAGACGTAGGGCCTTGGTGCGGCGCATGCCTGTGCAGCGCCGCACGCGAAGTACCGTGCCCCTTCCCCGAAGGGGCACGCCATGACTTAAAGGAGGCCGGTGG